>DATHAU010000229.1:0-3579 GCA_035296545.1 Microvirga sp. | reverse complement strand
GAAATATTCGGCCAGATGCCGCTCGACGGCGTCGGACAACCCATCCCCCGCCTGCGATCCCTGTGCGGCGGCCTTTCCCGCCGTCGGCAGGGACAGAAGAGGCTGGGAGTCCAGTTCCGCGTCGACGATGGCGCCGGTGATCGTGTCCTGCGGGTAGAGGGCCGCCAGGCGGCGGACGAGGTTCTCCAGCTCGCGCACGTTGCCGGGCCAGCGGTACCGCTTGAGCCTGTCCATGGCCTCCACGTCGAGCTGCTTGCGCGACAATCCCTCCTTCTCCACCAGTGCGAAGAAATGACGCGCGAGGTCGGGAATGTCCTCCACCCGTTCGCGTAAGGGAGGCAGGCGCAGGGGAACCACATTGAGGCGGAAGTAGAGATCCTCGCGGAAGAGCCCCTGCTGGATCAGAACCCGAAGGTCCTTGTTCGTGGCGGCCACGATTCGAACATTCGTCCTGATGGGCACGCGGCCGCCCACGGTGGTGTACTCACCCTGCTGGAGAACGCGCAGGAGGCGGGTTTGCGCCTCCATGGGCATGTCGCCGATCTCGTCGAGAAACAGCGTGCCGCCCTCGGCCTGCTCGAAGCGCCCAGTATTGCGCGCGGTCGCCCCGGTGAACGCCCCCTTCTCGTGGCCGAACAGCTCGGATTCGATGAGTTCGCGCGGGATCGCCGCCATGTTGACGGCAACGAAGGGGCCCTGCCGGCGCTTGCCGTAGTCGTGCAGCGCCCGGGCCACAAGCTCCTTGCCCGTGCCCGACTCGCCGGTGATCATCACGGTCAGGTCGGTGGGCATCAGCCGGGCCAGGGCGCGATAGATCTCCTGCATGGCGTGGGAGCGGCCGACGAGGGGAATATCCTCGTTGTCGGCCGCGGGACCGGGGCTGGAGAGAGCCCGGGGACGGGACAGGGCCCGTCCGACCACCGCGACGAGCTCCTTCAGGTCGAAGGGCTTGGGGAGATATTCGTAGGCCCCGCGCTCGGACGCCTTGATGGCCGTCATGAAGGTGTTCTGGGCGCTCATGACGATGATCGGCAGCTCGGGACGCTGCCTCTTGATGCGCGGCAGCAGGTCGAAGGCGTTCTCGTCCGGCATCATCACGTCAGTGATGACGAGATCGCCCTCCCCTTGCGAGATCCAGCGCCAGAGCGTGGCGGCGTTGCTGGTGGAGCGGACCTCGTATCCCGCCCGCGAGAGGGCCTGATTCAGCACGGTCCTGATGGCGGCGTCGTCGTCGGCAAGAAGGATCTGTCCGCTGGGCATGGATCTGGCCTCACATTGCAGCCCCGCGCCCGTCATTGGCGCGGTGCATCGGCAGGAGAATTCGAAAGGTCGTGCGTCGAGGCGAAGGCTCGCATTCGATGATGCCGCCGTGATCGCCGACGATCTTCGCCACCAGGGCCAGGCCCAGACCGCTGCCCTGGACCTTGGTGGTCACGAAGGGGTCGAACAGGTCGCCCATCAGCTCCGCCGGGATGCCGGGGCCGTTGTCGCGGACGCTCAGCTCGATGGGCAGGCTCACCCGCTCCTGGGAGCCCGGCACATGGAGGCGCACGCCCGTGCGGAAGGCCGTGGTCAGGGTGATCTCGCCCTCGCTCGTGTCGATCCCGATGGCTTCCGCCGCGTTCTTGACGAGGTTGAGGATGACCTGGATCAGCTGGTCCCTGTTGCCGAGGACCGGCGGCAGGGACGGATCGTAGTTCTCCGTGAAACGGATGTGGCGCGCGAAGCCCGATTGGGCGAGGCGCTTCACATGGTCGAGCACCCCGTGGATGTTGACCGGCCCCCGCTCCACCGGGCGCTCCTCGCCGAACAGCTCCATGCGCTCGACGAGCTTCACGATCCGGTCGGTCTCGTCGCAGATCAGGCGCGTCAGCAGGCGGTCCTCGTCGTTGGCCGATTGCTCGAGAAGCTGCGCCGCGCCCCGGATGCCGGAGAGCGGATTCTTGATCTCATGGGCCAGAAGAGTTCCAAGGGCCGTGATCGACCGGGCGGCGCCGCGGTGGGTCAGCTGCCGGTTCATCTTGTCGGCGATGGTGCGCTCCTGCAGCATGACGATCACGCTGTCGCTTCCGTCGCCCAAAGGGGTCGCGAACACATCGACGATGCGCTCCGGGCCGAGGCGCGGGCTGCCGATGTCGATACGGTGCTCGCTGACGCTCGATCCCCTTTGCCGCACATCCTCCACCAGGGCCATGACCGGCGAGCCGAAGGGAAGAAATTCGCCGAGCGTCTGGCGCTGCATCCGGCGCAGGCTCATCTCGAAGAAGGATTCGGCCGCCGCATTGGCGTGAAGGACCCTCTGCTCCGGCCCGACGGTGAGAACCGGCAGCGGGAGCGCATTCATGACGAGATCGTTGAGCCCCGTCATCAGGCAGCCTCCCGATGCCGGCGCGCATAGACGCCTCGCAACAGGGCCACGACCGTCTTCGGGTCCTCGGACGTGACCAGAGCGGATCGAACGGCCGGGCTGACGGAAAAGCCGGCTGCGAGCGCCACATCCGCATAAGCCGCAAGGTGTTTGCGGGCATGCCGGATGCCGACCTTCTCGCCGTAGAGGGCGAGCAGCCCTTCGTAGTGCTCGATAGCGATGGCGGTCATCTCCTCTGGGGCAGGGTCCTGGATGGGCTGTCCCCCGAGGGCCGCGCCGATCTGGCCCACGAGCCAGGGCCTGCCCACCGCCGAGCGGCCGACCATTACGGCCGCCGCGCCGGAGGCGGCAAGACAGGCTCGCGCATCCTCAAGCGAGCCGATATCGCCGTTGGCGATCACCGGAATGGAGACGGCCTGGACGACGGGAGCGATGGCGCTCCAATCGGCCCTGCCCTTGTAGAATTGCTGGCGGGTGCGGCCATGGACCGTCACGGCGCGAACGCCGAGCCCCTCCGCCCGGCGGGCGAGTTCCGGGGCGTTGATCGCACCCTGGTCCCAGCCGAGCCGCATCTTGACGGTCACAGACACTGTGGCCGCCTGAACCGTTGCCTCGATGAGGCGGCAGGCGTGATCCAGATCGCGCATGAGAGCCGAACCGGCATAGCCGCCGGTGACCCGTTTGGCCGGGCAGCCCATGTTGATGTCGATGATCCGGGCCCCTGCCCCTTCGGCCACGCGAACGGCTTCCGCCATCCAGCGCGGCTCGCATCCCGCGAGCTGGACCACATGGGGCTCGATCCCGGTCCCCTCAGCCCGGAGCTGCGCCTCCTCCGATCCTTGAACCAGCTCGTCGGAAGCCACCATCTCGGACACGACGACGCCGGCTCCCATGCGCTTGGCGATGCGCCGGAACACCACGTCCGTGACTCCGGACAAGGGCGCGAGTACCGCCCCGATCCCCACGTGGACCGAACCAAGGCGAAAACCGGCTGCGCCTAAATTTTGATCAGTTCCCATTGTGCCCAATCAATAGCCAATCTGCCCTGTCGTGCAAGTCCTTCAGAGGGGGATTTGCCTTACGCCGATGTCGCGCTTAGGAGAACGTCTGTTGGAGGAAGCTTGCCCGGATGTCAGTCGCCGCCCTCATCGTTGCCGCCGGACGTGGGTCCAGAGCGGGTCAGGGGACCCCTAAGCAGTACCGGCCCTTGG
>DATHAU010000228.1:0-3855 GCA_035296545.1 Microvirga sp. | reverse complement strand
GACGAAGGCTTCGTACTGCTCCCGGTCGAGGGGGCAGTTGATGTAGTCCGCGCCGGTGCCGCCCGGCCCGGCCTTGTCGTAGCGGGACTGGAACCAGGCCACGTCCATATTGATGGAGTCGCGGTAGACGATGGGCGCGATGGCGTCGAAGAAGGCGAGCTCCTTCTCGCCCGTGAGCGACAGGATCGCCCCGGCCAGGGCGGGCGAGGTGAGGGGGCCGGTGGCCACGATGACCGAGGACCACTCCTCCGGCGGCAGGCCGGCCACCTCGCCGCGCTCGATGGCGACGAGGGAGTGGGCCTCGAGCGCCGCGGTCACGGCCGCCGAGAACCCGTCCCGGTCCACCGCCAGCGCGCCGCCGGCGGGCACCTGATGGGCGTCGCCCTTGGCCATGATGAGGGAGCCGAGGCTGCGCATCTCCTGGTGCAGCAGCCCCACCGCGTTGGTCTCCGGGTCGTCCGAGCGGAAGGAGTTGGAGCAGACGAGCTCGGCAAGCCCGTCCGTCTTGTGGGCGTCGGTGCCGCGCAGGGGGCGCATCTCGTGGAGGACCACCGGAACGCCGGCCCTCGCGATCTGCCAGGCCGCCTCCGAACCGGCAAGCCCGCCGCCGACCACATGGATGGGTTCGATTGTGCTCACGCTCATTCTCCCGAATGGGTCTTGTTGACTCCCCGGGGAGCCCTGGTCAAGTTGGGCCGTTCCACAGGCAAGAAGGCAATGACGCCATGCAATCCAGGCGACCGGTCGTCCTTATAACAGGCGCGAGCCGCGGCATAGGCGCATCCGTGGCGCAACTCGCCGCAGCGCGGGGCTACGACGTGGCGATCACCTACAGGTCCGAGCGCGAGGCCGCCGAGCGGGTGCTCCAGGCCTGCCGGGCGTCGGGGGCCGCGGCCCTGGCCTGCCAGGGGGATGTGGCCGTCGAGGCGGACGTGGCGCGCCTGTTCGACGAGGCCGAGGCCGCCCTGGGCCCCCTGTCGCACGTGGTCAACAATGCCGGGGTGACAGGCCGGTCCAGCCGGCTTGCGGAGGCCGAGGCCGAGACGATCCGCGCCTGCATCGACATCAATGTGCTCGGGGCGATCTGGGTCGCCCGGGAGGCGGCGCGGCGGCTGTCGCAGAAGCGCGGCGGAGCGGGCGGGACGATCGTCAACATCTCGTCGGTGGCGGCAAGCCTCGGGAGCCCCAACGAATATGTCTGGTATGCGGCCTCCAAGGGAGCCATCGACTCGCTCACCATCGGGATGGCCCGCGAGCTTGCGGGCGACGGGGTGCGGGTCAATGCGGTGTCGCCGGGGATGACCAAGACCGACATTCACGAGCGCAGCTCCCTGGACGTGGGCCGGATGGAGCGCCTGCGCCCCTTCATTCCCATGAACCGCATCGGAGAGCCGGAGGAGATCGCCGAGGCGGTGCTGTTCCTCATGTCGGACGCCGCGTCCTACATCACAGGAGCCAACCTTCCCGTCTCCGGCGGCCGGGGCTGACCCCAGAAGCCTGCCCCAGACAAGCGAACGCCCGCCTTCAGGGGCGGGCGAGGGCTTTTGCTGCAGTGCAGCGAGGTTTACGCGGCAGCGTGGGTGCGGGCGACGCTGTCGATCTGGAAACGGGTGATGCCGAGATCGTCCAGCTCGCGGTCCGTGAGCAGGGAAAGCTCGCGGACGGTTTCGCGATAACGCATATAGGCGCGGACCTTAGACAGGATGAAGGATACGAACATGATAGGCTCCTAGCAGTTTGCCGACCGTCGTGATCGGCGACGTTTATTCTTGCGTGTGCAATGCAGCATATAGGTCCAAGAAGCGCCCGGCAGGAGTCGCAATAGGGTAGATCTGTCATGCTTTAGTTGCATGACGCTTTAACTTATTTTTAAAGGCGTTGCGCGCCAAGCAGGGCTCAGGGTGCGGAGATTTTCGGCGCTAGAGCTTGACCCTTTTGGGTTAGCCGAGCGGCGACGCTTGCCTCCCGGACCCAGGATCGTAGGATAATGGTCAGAGCGGCCGTGGGCTGAACACCCCCCTGTGAGAGCAGGGGGCGCCGTCGGGCGGACTTTGGCGATCAAGCATCCGTTGCGCGTTTCACTTCCTGAACGAATATTCAGCAAGTCGTCGATGAGTAGACTGCAAGTCATCGCCCGTGGAACTCACCTCATTGGGGCGCGTTTGATCTCCACCCATTACTTGAGTTTGGAGACGGTTCCATGAAGAAACTCGCTCTTGGGGCAGCTCTTCTGCTGCTCAGCAGCACGGCGTTCGCCCAGGTTTCCACGAATTCGAACAGCAGCACCTCGGCCCAGTCGTCCGGATCGGGCGCCTCGTCCCAATCGCCCTCCGACTCGAACATGCTGCGCAAGCCGTCCGGCGGTCAGGACCAGTCCAAGACCGAAAGCACCGGCGCCACCCGCAGCCAGTCCCAGAGCAGCCAGTCCACCGACACCCAGACCAACGTCCGCAGCCGCGAAAGCAGCAGCACCAGCGTGGGCGTCGGCATCGAGACCCGCGAGCGCCGGGGCGTTTCGGTCCGCTCCCGCACCGAGGTGGAGGAGCCCAGCGTCTCCGTCACCCGCCGCCGCACCGTGACCAGCGTCGAAGAGCCCGATACGGTGGTGATGAAGAAGAAGCAGACCTCCAAGAAAGTGGTGATGAAGAAGAAGCGGCCTTCCACCAAGGTCGTGACCAAGAAGCGCCGCTATCAGGTGGTCGACGAGCCGGTGGAGGTCCGTCGCCGCAGCACGGTTCGCCGCTACGAGGAGGTCAGCGAGCCGAGCGTGTCGGTGAACCGCCGCACCACCATCCGCCAGACCCGCGAGTCCCAGCCGAGCGTGGGCATTTCCGTGGAGCAGCGCCGCAACTCCACCGACACGAACGTCTCGACCACCCGTCAGCGTTCGACCACCTCGCCGGAGTCGACCGGTACGGTCCCGACCCGCAGCCAGGGCAGCAGCGACGCTCCGAGCAGCAACTCCAGCAGCGGAAACAGCAGCAGCAGCGGTAACAGCGGCGGCACCACGAAGATGCCCATGCCGCAGCAGGGCGGCTCCTCGTCCGGCGGCAGCAGCGCCCCCCAATAAGAGTTTGTCATGCGTCCAGCGAAGGGGCCGGGAAACCGGCCCCTTTTGCCGTTCCGGGCTGAGGCCGAGCTGCGGTGGTGCGAGGAGGCTTGCAGGCGTGGCGTTCACGAACGTGTGAACACGGCCCCGCTTCCTGGCCGGCAATGGAAAGGAATCCTTCCGAAACTTTGACCGGAGGCTGACGTTAGCCACCTGACCTTACGGCAGGACATTCCTAGATCTGCCGAACAACGGAGAGCTTCATGCGACACATCCTTCTGACGGCCGCCCTTGGTCTTGCCCTCGGCGCCACCGGCGCCCTCGCCCAGACCGCAACTCCTGTGCCGAACGCCAGCGGCTCGCAGACCACCAATCCCGGTTCCTACGGGGACACCAAGGCTCAGGGCGCGATGCCGATGCAGGGCCAGGCCGGCACGACAGGCAATTGCACTCCGGTTCCGAACGCCAGCGGCTCGCAGCGGACGAACCCCTGCGACTACGGCTCCACCGCCAACGCCCCCGGCGCTCAGCAGGGCACCGGCGCTGCCCCCACGGCGACCGGCTCCGTCGCTCCGGTTCCGAACGCCAGCGGCTCGCAGACCACGAATCCCGCGGGCACCGGCAACACGAAGAAGCCGTAAGTCGAGCGCTTCATCGATCAGCCCCGTCCGGGTCCTCCCGGGCGGGGCTTTTTCTATGAGCGACCCATTTCATCCATGCGGCTGTCGGGATGAGGCGGCCGCCTGCAACCTTCCATTCGGCCACTACCGGCTCAAGCCCTCGGCGCGGATGACCCCGCGAAAAGG
>DATHAU010000227.1:0-3512 GCA_035296545.1 Microvirga sp. | reverse complement strand
GTCAGGCCGCCGCCGCCGAGAAGCCCCCGGGCGCCGCCCTGCTGCTGTTGCTGCGCGGCTGCCTGCTTGGCCTTCTTTTCCATCTCGTTGATCTTGGCGGCCACCTGGCAGGCCTGGCCCTTGACGGTCTGGAGCTGCTTGTGCGCCTGCGAGAAGTTCTCCAGCACCTGATCGGGGATCTGGCACCAGTCCTTGTTGTCCGTCATCCACTTCAAGCCGGCCTCGCCGTTGGATACGAGCTTGGTGAACAGGGGGCAGGCGGCGCGGGCGTCGAGCTGCTTCTTCTTGCCGTCGCCCTTGGTGAGCTTGTTGAGCTGCTCACCCAGGCTGTTGCGCTCGGCAAGAATCTTTTGTCCCGCCTCGCAGCCGCTCGCCTGAGCGAGGGCGGGAGCGGCGCTCATGACAAGACCGGCGGCGGCAAACGCAGCCAGGAGGTGCGAGCGGATGTGCGTCATCGGCGAAAACCCCTTCAGGAAGCGCGCGACGTCTCGCGCACGGTGCTCTGTTACAGGCTCCGGGCCCGGAGGCCAAGGGGCGAATGGCCGCCCCGGCGGTGGGAATGTGCGGGACGATCCCTGAATTTTCCGTGAGCGCACCGCCGCGGGCCCCTCTCCCCGCCCCTTGAGGAACTTGCTAAGGCTGGGGGCAGCAACCCCCGAGGGCCCATGGCTTCCTGCGACTTCAACGCCCCCCGCCTGTTCATCGACGCTCCCCTCCGGGCGGGAGCGCGGATCGCCCTGGACCGGGGGCAGGCCAATTACCTGCTGAACGTCCTGCGCCTGCGGGACGGGGAGGCGGTTCTCGTGTTCAACGGCCGGGACGGGGAATGGCGCGCGGACATCTCCGTCGAGGGGCGCAAGTCGGCGGATCTGGTCTGCGCTGGGCAGACGCGGGAGCAGAGCCCGGCCCCTGACGTCATCTATGCCTTCGCGCCGCTCAAGCACGCCCGCCTGGACTACATGGTCCAGAAGGCGGTGGAGATGGGGGCGGGCTTCCTCCAGCCGGTCAGAACCCAGCGGACCCAGAGCGCCAGGGTCAACCTGGAGCGCATGCGGAGTAACGCCATAGAGGCGGCCGAGCAATGCGGGATCTTGTGGATTCCGGGGATCCGGGACGAGGAGAATTTGGCCAATTTCATCAAGGGCCTGGAAAAGGATCGCCTGGTGGTTTTCTGCGACGAGGACGCGCCGGTTTCCAACCCGGTCCAGGCCCTGGCCAAGCTTGGGAACCAACAGCCTAGTTTGGCCGTTGTCGTGGGACCCGAAGGAGGGTTCACCGATCAGGAGAGAGCGCTTGTCGCCGCCCACGAAAAGAGTGTTCGCGTATCGTTGGGACCGCGAATCCTGCGTGCCGATACAGCCGCAGTGGCAGCGCTGGCGATCGTTCAATCCATGCTTGGGGACTGGCGCTGACGCTATCGTCCGACGACGGATCGCGCCGATCCGCCTCTAATTTCTAAAGCTTAGCAGTTTTATGCCGATCCGCCTCAATCTCGCCCGCCCGGGCTGGAGATTGGGGCGTCGCCGCAGGGAACGGGCACCGCGATGCCCTTCGACCATCACCAGAGGATCTCAGGCCCATGAGCTGGGACTTTAAGTTCGGCATCGAAGAAGAATACTTCGTGAACGACGCCTCCAGGCGCGATGTGGCCCGGTCCCGCATGAAGGAATTCTTCGATTCCTGCCGGAACAACCTGTCGGGAGACATCCAGCCCGAGATGCTCGAGCCCCAGATCGAGATCGCCACCAAGCCGTCCCTGGATTTCGCCCAGGCCCGCGGGCAGCTCGCCGGCCTGCGTTCGTCCGTGGGCGCCATCGCCCGGGACTACAACCTCGCCATCATGGCCTCGGGCACCCATCCGCTGGCCATGTGGTCGCGGGTGCGGGCCAACAGCCAGCCGCGCTACGGCAAGGTGATGCACGACCTGCAGATGGTGGGCAGCCGGACCATCCTGTGCGGCATGCATGTGCATGTGGAGGTGCCGGACCTGTCGGCCCGGGTCAGCATCATGAACCGGATCCAGCCCTTTCTCCCCCTGCTGCTGGCGCTCTCCACCTCCTCGCCGTTCTGGCAGGCCCAGCGCACGGGCCTGCTCGGCTACCGGCTGGCCGCCTATCGCGAATTGCCCCGCACCGGCCTGCCGGACCTGTTCCAGGACGAGGCGGACTACAAGCGCTACATCGACACCATGGTGGCCGCCCGGGCCATCGAGAACTCGAGCTATATCTGGTGGGTGATCCGCCCGTCCCTGAAGCACCCGACCCTGGAGCTGCGGGTGGCCGACAGCTGCACCCGGGTGGACGACACCATCGCCATCGCGGCCCTCTACCGCTGCCTGGTCCGCCGCCTCAGCCTGGACACCGCCCTCAACGCCGGCCAGACCGGCGCGTCCAGGGCCATCAACGACGAGAACAGCTGGCGGGCGCAGCGCTACGGCATCCACGGCAGCTTCGTGGACGAGAAGACCCGCAGCGCCAAGCCCGTGCGGCAGATCCTCGACGAGACCCTGGACCTGGTGGCCGAGGACGCGCGGGAGCTCGGCTGCGAGCGCGAGGTCGACCTCGCCCGCTGGATCGTCGCCCGCGGCACCAGCGCGGACCAGCAGCTCACCCTCTACACGGAGGCGCTGGGCCGCGGCCTGTCGAACCGGGACGCGCTCGCCGGCGTTGTCGATTGGCTGTCCGCGGAGACCGTCGGCGAGATGGTGGTTCGTCATTGAGGGTGCCGCCCGTCTGTATCTTCGTTCCTCATTGCAGCTAGGCCATAACCCACCTATCTAGTCTCGACCTGAGTCGGCGCGCCTTGAACGCGCTTATGGGATGAGGTGATGCATGGCGCGGGACGTATCCGATACGACCCCCATTGGCGCGCGGTCCGAACTCGTGGAGTGGATCGCATCGGGCGAGAAGCCGCAGGAGGCGTGGCGGCTCGGCACCGAGCACGAGAAGGTTCCGTTCTACAAGGCCGACGCATCCCCCGTTCCCTATGAGGGCGGGAGCGGCATCCGCGCGCTCCTGGAGGGGATGCAGGGCCGCACCGGCTGGGCCCCGATCCTGGAGGAGGGCCACCCCATCGGCCTGGCCGACGAGGCGGGCGGCGGCGCGATCTCCCTGGAGCCCGGCGGGCAGTTCGAATTGTCCGGCGCGCCCCTGGTGAGCCTGCACGAGACCGCCCGGGAGACGGCCCGGCACCTCGCCGACGCGGGGGCCGTGGCGGACGAACTCGGCATCGGCTTCCTGACGCTGGGCATGAGCCCGCTCTGGACCCGGGGCGAGACCCCGGTCATGCCCAAGGCGCGCTACCGCATCATGACGAACTACATGCCGAAGGTGGGCTCGCTCGGCCTCGACATGATGTACCGCACCTCCACGGTGCAGGTGAACATGGACTACGGGTCCGAGGCCGACATGGTGAGGAAGCTCCGGGTGTCCCTGGCGCTCCAGCCCATCGCCACCGCGATCTTCGCCAACTCGCCCTTCACGGACGGCAGGCCCAACGGCTTCCTGTCCATG
>DATHAU010000226.1:0-1946 GCA_035296545.1 Microvirga sp. | reverse complement strand
CAGCTCAATGATCCATACGTGGCCCGCGCCAAGCGCGAGGGCTATCGGTCCCGCGCGGCCTTCAAGCTGCTGGAGATCGACGAGAAATTCCATATCTTGAAGCCCGGCCAGAAGATCGTGGATCTCGGCGCCGCGCCCGGTGGCTGGTCCCAGATCGCCGCCAGCAAGGTGGGACCGAAGGGCCGGATCGTCGGCATCGACCTCCTGCCGGTCGACCCCATGGCGGGCGTCGAGTTCATCCAGCTCGACTTCCTGGACGAGAGCGCCCCGGGCAAGCTCATGGAGATGCTGGGCGGACCGGCGGACCTGGTCATGTCCGACATGGCCGCCAACACCACGGGCCACAAGAAGACCGACCACCTGCGCATCATTGGCCTTGCGGAGGCCGCGATCTATTTCGCCCGCGAGATCCTGGCGCCGGGTGGCGCCTTCGTGGCCAAGGTGTTCCAGGGCGGCACCGAGAACCAGCTCTTGAGCGACTTGAAGCGGGATTTCGCCGTGGTACGTCATGTGAAGCCCTCGGCAAGCCGCGCCGATTCGGCGGAACTCTACGTGCTGGCGACCGGTTTCCGAGGTGCGGCAGGCCAGACGCCTTCGCCCTGACGGGCATCTGCGTGGTCGCCGCAGCATCGAAGGACCACGCGCATGTCAACGCATTCCATCGGCATCATCGGCCTCGGCAAGATTGCCCAGGACCAGCACCTTCCCGTCATCAAGGCCAACCCAAGTTTCGAGCTTCTCGCGGTGTCGAGCCAGCGGGGCCTGTCGCACGAGGATGCGAAGTACACCTTCCAGGACTACCGCGAGCTCCTGAAGGTGCCGGAGCTGGAGGCGGTGGCCATCTGCACGCCGCCCCAGGTGCGCCACGTGATCGCCCGGGAGGCCCTGCTCGCCGGCAAGAGCGTGCTCCTGGAAAAGCCCCCCGCCGCCACCTTGAGCGAACTGGAGGACCTGCGCCATCTGGCGGCCAAGCAGGGCCGCACCCTCTTCACCACCTGGCACTCCCAGTACAACAAGGCCGTGGAAGAGGCCAAGAAGGCCCTCGCAGGGTGGTCGATCAAGCGCCTCCGGGTGAACTGGAAGGAGGACGTGCGGCACTGGCATCCGGGCCAGCAATGGATCTGGGAGGCGGGCGGCTTCGGGGTGTTCGACCCCGGCATCAACGCCTTGTCCATCGTGACCTGCATCATGCCCGAGCCGGTTTTCGTCAGGAGCGCGAGCCTGGAGTTTCCCGCCAACCGCGACGCGCCCATCGCGGCCAGCCTCACGTTCTCGGTCGGCCACGGGGAGGGTGACCTCCAGGCGGTGTTCGACTGGCGCCAGACCGGCCCGCAGAGCTGGGACATCGAGATCGAAACCGAGGCCGGGTTCGGCCTCAAGCTCGCCCATGGGGGCAGCCGCCTCGAGATCGACGGCCGCCTGGTGGTCGACGAGAAGCCCGAGGAATACCAGGGCATCTACGAGCGCTTCGCCGCCCTGCTGTCGGAGCGCCGCTCCGTGGTGGACGACGCCCCCTTCCGCCTCGTGGCGGACGCCTTCATGGTGGGCCGGCGCGTGCAGGTGGAGGCGTTCGAGGACTGAGGCCTCCCACGCTCGCCCCAGATCTGCGGAGCGGTATCGGCAATTCAAGATGGCGCGACGCGAGCCCTCCTCCGAGATGGAGGTGGGGGTGTTTGCTCCACACCTTCATAGGCTATCGCTCACACCCCCACCCTGACCCTCCCCACAAGGGGGAGGGAAAAAGCACTCCATTCTTCGATTGATCCCGGCTCGTCGCTGAGCGCCGTCCGAGACGACGCTGTCTTACGCTAGGTTCTTCTTGAAGAACGCCACCGTGCGGCTCCAGGCCTGGTCGGCGGCGGTCCTGTCGTAGCGGGCGGCGTTGGTGTCGTTGTTGAAGGCGTGGTTGGCGCCCTCGTAGAGGTGGATCTGGTAGTTCTTGCCGG
>DATHAU010000225.1:0-1995 GCA_035296545.1 Microvirga sp. | reverse complement strand
GTCGGCCTGATCTGACCCGATGTCTTCAAGCCCTCGACGGCTGAAGCCCGAACATCTCTTTCGTCATGGCCGCCAGGTTGTCCGGCGGCTTTTTTCATGTCTCGGGACAGGGCGCGGCGGTGATGCTCCAGGACATCACATTGATCTCCATGCGGCACTCCGCCAGCCGCGACCCCTCCGCCGTTCTCAGGCAGACCCGCTCGCCGGGGGCGAACATCTTTCCTTGCGCCCGGCAATAGCAGTCGAGGGGGTTGTGATGGGGCGTCTGGGCGCGATGGACGTGCGCCTCGGAGGCGCCCGCAGGCGCTGCCGCCAGAAGGCCGAGAAGGACGAAAGCGCCGCGCATGATGCACCTCTGGCTTGCCGCTCTGCCGCGATGCTCTGCCTCCCATGGCGCGAGGTCAAGCATCCGCTTCGCGCGAAGGCGGTCAGCCCCAGCGGCCGGTCGCCTCGTCGTCCTGGCTTTTCGCCTCGACCCAGCCGCCGACGGTTCCGTCCTTGAGGTGCTCGCGCTTCCAGAACGGCGCGCGGGTCTTCAGGTAGTCCATCAGGAATTCCGCGGCCTCGAACGCCGCGCGCCGGTGGGCGCTGGCGGCGAGCACCAGGACGATCCCCTCCCCCGGCCGGATCCTGCCGACGCGGTGGATGACCGTGAGCCCCAGGAGAGGCCAGCGGCGTTCGGCCTCCTGGGCGATGCGGGCGATCTCGGCCTCCGCCATGCCGGGATAATGCTCGAGTTCGAGAGCCGCGAGCCTTCCGCCCTCGTCCCGGCAGAAGCCCGTAAAGGCCACCACCGCTCCCATGTCGGCCCTGCCCCGGGTCAGGGCCTCGGTCTCGGCGGCGGCATCGAAGCCCCCGGCCTGGATGCGGATGGCGGCCGCCATGGGGTTCTAGCCGCCCGTCATGGGCGGGAAGAAGGCGATCTCCCGCGCGCCGCCGATGGCCGCTTCCGGCTTGACGTGGACGTGGTCGATGGCCGCGCGCACGACGCTCTCGTTCTCGAAGGCGTATTGGTATTCCTCGCCGCGGCTCTTGAGGAAGCGCACCAGGTCCGCCACCGTGGCGATCCCCTCGGGCAGGTCCACCTCCTCTTCGGTCTTGCCGACGCGCTCGCGCACCCAGGCGAAATAGACGAGCCGCATGGGATCAGCCCTCGTCCATGAGGTGATGGATGCCGGTCCTGAAATAGTCCCAGCCCGTGTAGATGGTCAGGATGGCCGAGACCCAGAGCAGCACCGTCCCGATGAGGATGTTGCCGGGCAGAACCGTCTCGCCCGCGGGCCCGGCGATGAGGAAGCCGAGCGACAGGAGCTGGAAGGTGGTCTTCCACTTGGCGACCCGGCTCACGGGAACGCCCACCTTCAATTCCGCCAGGAACTCGCGCAGGCCCGAGACCAGGATCTCGCGGCACAGGATCACGATGGCGGCCCAGAGGGACCAGCCCTGGATGGTCTTGTCCGCCACCAGCATGAGCAGGCAGGCCGCCACCAGAAGCTTGTCGGCGATGGGATCGAGCATCCGGCCCAGGGCCGATTGCTGCGCATAGACCCGCGCCACGTACCCGTCCAGGTAGTCGGTGATCGCCGCAACGGCGAAAACCGCAAGGGCGATCCAGCGCGACCAGTGATCCTCGGGCCAGAACAGAAGGCCGACCACCGCAGGCACGGCCACGAGCCGGCCATAGGTCAGCAGGTTCGCCAGGTTGAACGCCTTCGAGCGGCGCATGGAACGGGCGGTGCTCATAGGAGGCAGGAAGCATGCCCGGGGTTCCCGCGTCAACGGGGGCAAGCGCCATAGGGCCATGACCGGAGCGCATTCGTGAAGGGGGACGGGAGGGCGGCCGAGATTCAGGTCGTCGAACGCGGGGGTTTCCCCTCCCCCTTGCGGGGAGGGGTAGGGGTGGGGGTGGTGCGGCTGGGTGAGAGGTTACGGAAGTCATGCGCTGTATCAGCGTCGAGCTTCTCTCTCGATGGGTAGAGCTTTGACCCTGCGACC
>DATHAU010000224.1:0-3545 GCA_035296545.1 Microvirga sp. | reverse complement strand
CAGCACGCCGCCCTGCCGCCGGTCATCTGGCCCATCGCCGTGTCGCTGGTGCTGGACCTCGTCATCGGCCGGATGGCTGCGCAGGGCAGGGCCGAGCCGCTGACCATGGGCGACAGGTTTGCCGCCGTCCTCGGCGCAGGCCTTATAGTGTTCGCCATGATGGCTCTGGGAGCCTGAAACGGGGGCCCGAGGATGGCGTTGCACAAGGGTTCGTGCCATTGCGGCGCGGTGGCGTTCGAGGTTCAGATCGATCTCGAACCGGTCATCGAATGCAACTGCTCCATCTGCCGGCGCAAGGGCCATCTGCTGGCCTTCGCGCCCCGGGGAGCCCTCAACGTGCTCCAGGGCGAGGAGAACCTCTCCACCTACACGTTCAACTCCCACAGGATTCAACACCGCTTCTGCGCCACCTGCGGCGTCGCCACCTTCGGGGAAGGCAGGAAGCCGACCGGCGAGGCCACGGCGGCCATCAACGTGCGCTGCCTCGAGGGCGTCGAGTTGTCGGATCTCAAGATCACGCCGTTCAACGGGCGGGATCTCTAAGTTCTGGACGAACCCGTGTCTGAGGGGCTTATGGGCGAACCTGTGACGATTACCCTATCGCACGACGAGGCTTTGGTGCTGTTTGAATGCTTGGCGCGCTGGAGATTTGGGGAAGATGAGCGTCCGACACTTCGCAACAATGCCGAGTATCTCGCGCTCGTCCGCATTGCTGCTCAACTCGACAAACTTCTTGTCGCGCCATTCATGCAAGAGTACGGCGAAATCCTGGAGCAGGCCCGTCGACGCTTGGCAGGCGATAACGAAGGTATTGCTCCAGGCGTTGAGCCAGACTAACCCATGAGCCTGTGTCAAGCAGCCGAGAGGACTGACCGGCGCAGGCCCACATACTGGAACTCCGCATACATGAGCACCGCCAGGGCCTGGGCGATCACGAAGGCATAGCCCGCAGGAGTCGGCGCCACCCAGCCGCTGGCGAGAAGCAGCAGGCTGTCGGCGGCCCAGAGGCCGTTGGCGATCACCACGGCCCACACGGCCATCCGGTTCACCTGCTCGCGCAGGCCGAGATAGGCGAGAAGGGCCGCATAGGGCAGGAGAACCGCGCCGGACCCGCGCAGCAGCAGTTCCGGCAGGCCGAGCAGATGGCCCAGAGGCCCGGCGGCGATCAGCATCAGCAGCCCGAAGGCGGCGCTGGTGCTGGCGTCGGCCAGCAGGGCCTGGCGAAGAAGCGGGGAAGGACGGACGATCATCATGGCAAGCTCCTTGCGGTTGATCCGGTTGAGCAGGCCTCAACCATGCCCCGAGGATGGCCCGGGCCGCGCGGGTGGTCGATTACCTCGCAGGTCATGGAAGATGCGCCGGCCCCGCGCTATGGTCCGTGCATGAAAACCGTCAATCCCGCCCTTCCTGTCGGCGACCTCCTGCGCGAATGGCGCCAGCGCCGGCGCATGAGCCAGCTCGATCTGGCGCTCGAGGCCGACATCTCCACGCGGCACCTGAGCTTTCTCGAAACCGGGCGCTCGCAGCCGAGCCGCGAGATGGTGCTGCTGCTCTCCGAGAAGCTCGACATCCCCCTGCGGGAGCAGAACATCCTGCTGGTCTCGGCAGGCTTCGCGCCGGTCTATTCCGAGCGCTCCCTGGACGATCCGGCGCTTTCGAGCATGCGCCATGCGGTCGACCTGGTGCTCAAGGGGCACGATCCCTATCCGGCGCTGGCCGTGGACCGGCACTGGTCCCTGGTCGCGGCGAACGACGCCCTCATGGGGCTCATCGATGGGGTCGATCCGGCCCTGTTGAAGCCTCCGGTGAACGTGCTGCGCCTGAGTCTGCATCCGGCGGGCGTCGCGCGGCGCATCGCCAACTTCACCGAGTGGCGCGACCATATCGTGGCCCGCCTGCTCCGTCAGGTCGACGTGACCGGCGATGCGGTTCTCGCCGCCCTCGTGGAGGAACTGCGCGCCTATCCGATCCCCGACAAGGCGTCCCGGGGACCCGCCCCGCGGCGGGATTATGCGGGCGTGGTCGTGCCCCTCCACCTGCTCACCGGGGAGGGCGCGCTCACCCTGTTCAGCACCACCACGATCTTCGGCACGCCGGTGGACGTGACCCTGTCGGAACTCGCCATCGAGGCCTTCTTCCCGGCCGATCCCGAGACCGCCCAGGCCCTGCAGCGCCTGGCCGAGAGGCGCCGCGGCGCCGCGTCCGCCCCCGTGTCCTGACACACCCGCCTTAACCGCCTGTCAACCCTAATCGGCAATAACCATGGGGCGCCGGAGCATTCCTGTCGGATGCTCCGAACTGGTTCGGGTAGGGTGTTTCGCGTGCGGCTACGGAATCGTCGATCTCGGGTGAGATGGATCTGCGCCACGACGGCGCCCTGGGCGCTGGCGACCGGCCTGCTGATCTCGTTCACGGCCTCGGCCAGCAACGATCCGCAGACCGGCGTGAGCTTCGCCCCGCGCAGCGCGGCGGCCTCCCTCGTTCAGGGGTCCCTGGTGCCAGGCGCCTCCGCGGGCGACCGGCTGGCCCTCGGGCGCGATACTTTAAGAACCCTGCCCCGTTACGACCTGCCCGACGAAAGCGCCGGGGACGGCGCGCCTCTCAAGGCCGACCGCAAGGCGGATGCGGCCGGCGACCCCATGGTGGACCGCACCCTGAAGGGCGACCCGCTGGTGGAGCGCCGCTCCACCCTGTCCCGGCGCGGGGGCGAGATGCGCCCGGTTTTCGAACGGGCGGGCAGCGCGCGCCTTCTCTTCCGGCAGGACGAGCGCCTGCTGCCGCCCACCATCCTCATGGAGGGCAAGGTGGAAGGCCCCGAGCTGGAGCAGGGTTTCGAGCCCTGGCAGGCTCCCGAACTCACCACCACCCAGCGGGCGATCTCGGTCCAGTCGCCGGCGGCCGCCGCCGCCGGCTCCACGGGCGCCTCGGCGAGCCCGACGACCCCCGGCGTCCGGCGCGCGATCGCCCTGTCGTCCACCACGCCCGCGCCTGTGGAGGCGACCCCCATCGAGATCGCGGCCGCGCCCGTGTCCCTGCAATCGCCCCGCCTCGACCGCAACGGCGGCTTCGGCGAGACCCTTGCGCCCAAGGCGGACGACAACCGGCCGCGCTATACGGATCTCATCGATCCCGAGAACATGAACAAGGAGCAGCGCTGCCTTGCGGAAGCCGTCTATTTCGAGGCGCGCAGCGAATCGGCCGAAGGCCAGGCCGCGGTGGCCCAGGTGGTGCTCAACCGGGTCAAGAGCGGCCTCTATCCCACGTCCATCTGCGGCGTGGTCTACCAGAACCGCCACCGCCACCTCGCCTGCCAGTTCACCTTCGCCTGCGAGGGCAAGGCCCTGCGCATCGGCGAATCCGAATCCTGGGAGCAGGCCAAGCGCGTGGCGAGCGCCGTGCTCGAAGGCAAGACCTATCTGGCCGACGTGGGGAGCGCCACCCACTACCACGCCAACTACGTCCGCCCCTATTGGGCGCGCCGCCTGAAGAAAATGGACGTGATCGGCCGCCACATCTTCTACAAGCTGCGGCCGGGGCAGACGTGA
>DATHAU010000223.1:0-4139 GCA_035296545.1 Microvirga sp. | reverse complement strand
GTCTTTGCATTCGTCCACGACCACGCGGGTGGAAAGGACGTCTATGCCGGCATCAGCCGGACAAATTCCTGGGGCCAGTTGAATGCTACGACGGTCGGCTACGACTACACGATCGGCGATCAGGCCTCGCCGGAAATCACGATCCTGAATGATGGGCGCTATGTGATCAGTTGGCTGAACACCGTCAACGGAGTCACGGAAACCCGCGCCGAGATCTTCGATCCCCGGACGGCAGCCGTCAATTGGACAGGGAGCGCTTTCCACGAGCAGTATCAGGGCACGATTTATGACGACACCCTCGGTGGAGGCGGCGGCGATGACCTCATCGTCGGCGATGGCGGGACCGACACCCTGAACGGAGGCTCCGGCCAGGATACGCTGAATGGCGGCGACGATAGCGACACCTATTATGTCGACCATGCCGCCGACCGGATCATGGAGACCTCTTCCGGAGGAGCCGCCGACCGGGTGTATGCTGCCGTCAGCCATACCCTGGCGTCCTATGTGGAGCAGCTCTACGCCTCCGGCTCCGGCTCGATCAATCTGACCGGCAACAGCCTGGCGAACACCCTCTCCGGCAACAGCGGCGCCAACAAGATCAACGGCGGAGCCGGCAAGGACGTCCTGAAGGGCGGCGCAGGCAAGGACACCTTCATCTTCAGCACCAAGCCGTCGTCGAGCAACGTGGACAAGATCCTCGACTTCTCGGTCAAATACGACACGATCCAGCTCGACAACGCCATCTTCAAGAAGCTGGGCTCCGGCTCGGAACTGAAGCCCGGCAAGCTGAACAAGAACTTCGTCGCCTTCGGCGCCAAGGCCAAGGACAAGAACGACTACCTCGTCTACGACAAGAGCAAGGGCTACCTGTACTACGATGCGGACGGCTCCGGCTCCGGCAAGGCGATGCTGATCGCCACCCTGTCCAAGAGCCTCAAGATGACCTATGCCGATTTCTACGTGATCTGATCAGGGCCCAGCCCTTCGCGGCAGCCCTGCTGCGAAGGGCTTCAGCGCCTGAACTCAATGCAGCACGCGGGTCGTGCGCGGAACGTCGAGCGAGAAGGCGGGGATTTCGGCGTAGAAGGTTTCGCCGCCCGCCGTCTCCATGACGTAGCTTCCCTGCATGGTGCCGCTTGGTGTCGTCAGGGGGCAGCCGCTGGTATAGCTGTAGCTCTCCCCCGGACCCAGAACCGGCTCCTCGCCGACCACGCCTGCGCCCCGCACCTCCTGCACGCGGCCATGCTCGTCGGTGATCTTCCAGTAGCGGGCGCGGAGCTGAACCCGCTCCAGGCTCGTGTTGATGATCTCGACCGTATAGGCAAAGAAGTACCGGCCCTGGTCGGGGGATGATTCTTCAGGCATGTAGCGCGGGGTCACCGTCACGCTGATGCCGCGGGTTACGGCTTTGTACATGAGCTTACCCTGAAGCCGGTGGTGGAATGCGACAAGGCCGTGGTAAGGCCGCCTTCGAACCTCGTCAATCGACGAGACAGGGGAGCGGGCGATGCTCGACGGGTGGGTGCGGCGCAGGATCGATCCGTCCCTGGATCGGATGGGACGGAGCCTTGCGGGCGCGGGGATCTCCGCCGATGTCTTGACCCTCTTGGGGTTGGGAGCCGGACTCGGGGGCGCCCTCATGATCGCGTTGCGGTTCGACGGGGCGGCTCTCCTCCTGTTCATCCTCAACAGGCTGTTCGACGGTCTGGACGGCGCCGTCGCCCGCGCCACCCGGCGCACGGACCGGGGCGGCTTTGTCGACATCGTTTCCGATTTTGCCGTCTATGGAGCCGTGCCGCTGGCCTTCGCCCTGCGGGAGCCGGCCGGGTTCGCCCTGCCGGCAGCCTGCCTCCTCTTCGCCTTCTACGTGAACGGGGCGAGCTTCCTGGCCTTTGCGGCGGTCGCCGCCAAACGGAGGATGACGGCCTCGCCCCGTGGGGTGAAATCCATCTATTACACCGTCGGGCTCATGGAGGGCACCGAGACCATCCTGTTCTTCGTCGCGATGATCCTGGCGCCCGACTGGTTTCCAGCTCTCGCCTATGCCTTTGCCGGGCTGACCCTCGTGAGCGCCCTAGCGCGGGTCGCCCTGGCCTGGACCGTCTTTCGCGATGAGGATGGTGGGGAGGAACCGGAATTTTGAGGATTTTGAAACATTTCTTGGAGAGAGTGTCGGCTGGAAACGGGAACAGGGCTAAAAGGCCCGCCGAAAGAAGAACATGGTGACGGTGAAGGACGGGATCCAATCGGCTGACGCCATCATGCGCCTTGCCGACGCTGGGATCATCAAACCGGAGACGCCTTTCGCCTCCGATCAGGTTCAGCCGGCGAGCCTTGATCTCAGGCTCGGACGCCGGGCCTACCGGGTTCGCGCCAGCTTCCTGCCCGGGCGCAACCACACGGTCCGCGACCGGCTGGACCAGCTGAGTTTCCACGAGATCGATCTCGGCCCTGGGGCCATCCTGGAGACGGGCAGCGTCTATATCGCAGAGCTGCAGGAGAGCCTGGCCCTGCCGGACGACCTTTCCGCGGCGGCCAATCCCAAGAGCTCCACGGGGCGCATCGATGTGTTCACCCGGGTGATCACCGACCTGAGCCAGGAATTCGATACTATCGGAGCGGGCTACCGGGGAAAGCTCTATGCCGAGATTTCACCCCGCACCTTTCCGGTTCTGGTGCGAACCGGAACGCGCCTGTCCCAGCTGCGCCTGCGCAAGGGCCATGTGCGCCTGAGCGATGCGGAACTGCATGACCTCCACCGGCGCGAGCGGGTCGTGACCTCCGCCGAGCCCTCGATCCAGGACGGGGTCGCGGTGAGCGTGGATCTCGCCGGCTTCGGACCGGAGAACCTCATCGGCTACCGCGCCAAACGGCATACCGGCCTCGTGGATGTGGATAGGCCGGCCTCGTGCCGGATCGCGGATTTCTGGGAACCGCTCCCGGCGGATTCCGGCCGCACCCTGATCCTCGATCCGGGCCAGTTCTACATCCTCGCCTCCAAGGAGGCGGTGCACGTTCCCCCGGACTACGCGGCCGAGATGGTGCCTTTCGACCCTCTCGTGGGCGAGTTCCGCGTCCATTACGCCGGCTTCTTCGATCCAGGCTTCGGCCACGCAGGGGCGGGAGGGGAGGGGGCGCGGGCCGTGCTGGAGGTGCGCTCCCGGGACGTGCCGTTCATCCTGGAGGACGGGCAGATCGTGGGCCGCCTCGTCTATGAGCGCATGGCGGAGCGGCCGAAGGTGCTCTACGGTGCGGGCGCAGGCTCCAATTATCAGGCCCAGGGGCTGAAGCTCTCCAAACATTTCCGCTGACCTCTTGCGGGATCGGGGGCAGGCCGGATATGAATAGAGATATGCGGGCGTAGTTCAGAGGTAGAACGTCAGCTTCCCAAGCTGAATGTCGTGGGTTCGATTCCCATCGCCCGCTCCAATCCCCCTCAAGCAAATCCGCCTGTTCGACCTCCCCTGGGGCGCGTTCCGCTCTTCCCGGCTGTTCGTTGGACAGGCGATCATAAAAGGGCAGGCAGGACCGCAAGAGGTGTTGACAAACGGTCGGGTAATCGACATATCCGCAGCCCCGCCGGAATTTCATTTCTGGCGAGCTTCAACATCAGAAGGACGCCGACACGGCCAGGTTCTTCGGGACCTTGGCGCGTAGCGCGGGTCAGATCCCGACCGTCTAGGTTTGGGATCAGCGGCATGAGCCATCGTCGTCAGCCATTGACGACTTTCATGGCTCCTCTGACGAAAATCAGAAGGTATCGGGCGGCCCCTGTCGCCTGGTGCAGCGTAAACGCAGAGGCGAGTAGTTTCTGCGAACGGCGAAGCTCTGCCCGAATACTGAAAGACCGGAGAGATGAGCATAAAAATCGAAGCGAAATTCTTCATTTTGTGTGTTGACATTGAGGGTTGGATTGTCTAAATAGTGTTCATCGACGGCGCGGTTCCAAGCAACCGGCGGCCGGACCGCTTCAAGGCCTTGGGCGCCCTTCTCAGGGAGGCTGGGGTTCTTGGGGTTCTTCTTCGTCTCTGTGAGGCGAGTGTTCTTTGACAAGTGAAGAGAGAAAGAGAAGCGTAGGCGGCGGTGTCCTTGCGGGCGATCTGAGAAGATCGCTGTAAGATACATCGACCAATGTCTAT
>DATHAU010000222.1:0-2839 GCA_035296545.1 Microvirga sp. | reverse complement strand
ATCCGGCCGATTTCCACGAGGCCGAGAGGCGTTTGAAGGATCCGTTCATGTCTCATGTGACCCGCCTCGGCACCGGCTTCGACGTTCATGCCTTCGGCGAGGGGGATCATGTCTGGCTCGGCGGGATCAAGGTGGCCCATGAGCGGGGCGTCGTCGCCCACTCGGACGGGGACGTGATCCTGCACGCGCTCACGGATGCCCTGCTGGGCGCCCTGGCCGACGGGGACATCGGCGTTCACTTCCCGCCGAGCGACCCGCAATGGCGCGGCGCCTCGTCGGACCGGTTCCTGGCCCACGCGGCTCATCTGGTGCGCAGCCGGGGCGGAGTGATCGACCACCTCGACACGACCCTGCTGTGCGAAAAGCCGCGCCTGGGTCCGCACCGGGAGGCCATGCGGCAGCGGATCGCAGGGATCTGCGGCCTTCGGATTGACCAGGTGTCCCTCAAGGCGACCACCACGGAGAGGCTGGGGTTCACGGGTCGCGGCGAGGGCATCGCCGCCCAGGCCGCCGCCACGATCCGCCTGCCGGAGGCGAACCCATGACGCCGGACCTGAGAGAACGGGCGGCGGCGCTCCTGAAGGCCTACGAGCAGAGGAGCCTGATGATCGCCACCGCCGAATCCTGCACCGGCGGGCTCGTGGCCGCCCTGCTCACGGAGATCGCCGGCTCCTCGGCGGTGGTGGAGCGCGGCTTCGTGACCTATTCCAACGAGGCCAAGACCGAGCTGGTCGGCGTCCCGGCGGACCTCATCGCCGCCCATGGGGCGGTGAGCGAGCCCGTCGCCCGGGCCATGGCGGAGGGGGCGCTCGCCCATTCCCGCGCCCACGTGGCGGTGGCGATCACGGGCATCGCCGGCCCCGGCGGGGCAACAGCCGCGAAGCCGGTGGGGCTCGTCCATTTCGGCCTCGCCCGCCGGGGAGCGCCGATTCTCCACCTGGAGCGCCGCTACGGCGACCTGGGTCGGGAGATCGTGCGCCGGCGCGCCGTGGAGGACGCCTTGGGCCTCCTGGAGCAGGCGATCCGCTGATCAGGCCCGGGCGGCGGAGGGCCGCCCGTAGATGTCATGCGCCCTTTCTTCAAAGGCTTGGGTGAATTTCTTGAAGGCCTTGTCGAACATGCTGCCCATGAGCAGGCCCAGGGCGAAGCTCCTGAACTCGTAGTTGATGTAGAACTCCACGTCGCATCCGCCCGGGGTCTGGCGGAAGCTCCAGCGGTTCTCCAGGTACTGGAACGGTCCGTCCACGTATTCCACCGTGATCCTGAGGCGCGGGTGGTCCACGGTCACCCGGGTGGTGAAGCTCTCCCGGATCGCCTTGTAGCCCACCGCCATGGTGGCCACGAGGGTCTCGACCCCCTCGCTGCTCTGGACCCGGCGCAGGATGCGCAGGTCCTCGCAGAGCGGCAGGAATTCCGGGTAGCGCTCCACGTCGGCCACGAGGGCGAACATCTGGGCCGGGCTGTGCCCCACCGGCCGGACGGTGCGGAAGGTGGGCATGGTCAGGCGGCCTCCCGCCGGATCGCCGCAAGCTCGGCCTCAAGGGCCGGGATCTCCCCATGGGAGCGCAGGACGAAGGCGCGCTGGTCGGCCCGCAGCCGCCCCAGCATCCTGGCGGTCTTGGGGCGCTTGTCCCGCGGATAGTTCCAGATGAAGCGCATGAACGACCCGTCGAACCGCTCCGGGCAGCCGGGGGCAATATCGGGCCGAACCCTTCCGTAGTTCCGCGCCACCCGCCAGAGCACCCCGAGCAGGCAGCGCCAGCGCGGCACGTCGAGCCAGACCACCGCCTGGGCCCGGGGCACCCGCAGGTCGAAGGTGCTGCTGTAATTGCCGTCCATGACCCATTCCGGCCGCGCCGCCAGGGCCTCGACCCGCTCGCGCCACGCCTCCCGCGGCGGCATGGTCCAGCCCGGCCCGAAATATTCCCGGTCCAGGTGGATCAGGGGCAGGTCGAGCCCCTCGGCCAGGCGGCGGGCCAGGGTGCTCTTGCCCGCGCCGGGGCTGCCGATGACGAGGATGCGCCGCATGTCCCGCGCGAGACCTCAGGCGAGCTTCGCCAGCCGCGCCAGCCGCAGCCGGGCGAAATCCTCCCCCGCATGGTGCGAGGAGCGCGTGAGCGGGGTGGCGGAGACCAGCAGGAAGCCCTTGGCGTAGGCGGTGGTCTCGAAGGCCTTGAACTCGTCCGGGGTGACGAAGCGGATCACCGGATGGTGCTTCTTGGTGGGCTGGAGGTACTGGCCGATGGTCATGAAATCCACCTCCGCCGAGCGCAGGTCGTCCATGAGCTGGAGCACCTCGTTGCGCTCCTCGCCCAGGCCCACCATGATGCCCGACTTGGTGAAGATGGTCGGGTCCAGCTCCTTCACCTGCTGGAGCAGGCGGATGGAGTGGAAGTAGCGCGCGCCGGGGCGCACCTTCAGGTACTTGGACGGCACGGTTTCCAGGTTGTGGTTGAACACGTCGGGCCTGGCCGCCACCACGACCTCCAGGGCGCCGGGCTTCCTCAGGAAGTCGGGCGTGAGGATCTCGATGGTGGTGCCCGGGGAGCGGGCGCGGATGGCCCGGATCACATCGGCGAAATGCTGCGCGCCCCCGTCCGCCAGGTCGTCCCGGTCCACGGAGGTGATCACCACGTGCTCGAGGCCGAGCTTTTCCACCGCGATGGCCACGTTCTCGGGCTCATGGGGGTCGAGGGCGCCCGGCAGGCCGGTCTTCACGTTGCAGAAGGCGCAGGCGCGGGTGCAGGTGTCGCCCATGATCATGAAGGTGGCGTGCTTCTTCTCCCAGCACTCGCCGATATTGGGGCAGCCCGCCTCCTCGCACACGGTCACGAGCTTG
>DATHAU010000221.1:0-2055 GCA_035296545.1 Microvirga sp. | reverse complement strand
AACTTCGGATTGCACTCCACCGTGGCGAGCATCTTGCAGTCCACGATCGCCTGGAGGGCGTCGCGGGTGCCGTCGATGGAGACGATCATCACGTCCTTGCCGGGCTTCTTGCCCGCGGCTTCCAGGGCCGAGATGGCGCCGATCGCCATCTCGTCGTTGTGGGCGTAGATGGCATTCGCGTTCGGGTTCGCCTGGAGCAGCGTTTCCGCCACCTGCCGGCCCTTGTCGCGGGCGAAGTCGCCCGACTGCGAGGCCACGATCTTCATGCCGGAATGGGCCTTGATGTAGTCCTCGAAGCCCTTGCGGCGGTCGTTCGCGGGCGAGGAGCCCGTGGTGCCCTCGAGCTGGATGATCTTGGCGGTGCCGTTCATGGCCTTGGTGAGGGCCTCGGCCGCGCGCTTGCCCTCGTCGACGAAGTCGGAGCCGATGAAGGTGACGTAGTCGCGGCCCGCCTTGGCGAGGTTCTGGTCCACGTTGCGGTCAAGGAGAACCACCGGGATGCCGGCCTTCTTGGCCGCCATGACAGCGGGGATCAGGGGCTTCTCCTCGCGGGGCGCGAGGAAGATCAGGTCGACGCCCTGGGCGATCATCGAGTTGACGTCGGCCACCTGCTTGGCGGCGGAACCGGCGGCGTCCGTGTAGACGAGCTGGTGCCCGAGCTTGGCGGCCTCGGCCTTCATGCTCTCCGTCTGGGCGATGCGCCACGGGTTATTGGACTCGGTCTGGGCGAAGCCGACCTTGTACTTGTCCTTCTGCTTCAGCTTGGGCAGCTCCTGGGCGGACGCGCCGGCGAGCCCGAGGCTCATGGCGGCGACGCCTGTCGCGAGGGCCAGGAAAGTTCTTCTGAGCATCGTATTCCTCCATGGGAATGATCGTTTTCAGCCCCTTGGCGGGGTCTTGTTCAGGATGTTGCGCGGCCGGGTGAGGGCCGCGAGGCGTCACCAGCGGACGTAAGTGGTCTGCTTCCGCAGGTATCCGTCGAAACCGTATTTGCCGTCCTCGCCGCCGAGGCCCGAATGCTTCCAGCCGGTGTGGAAGCCCTGCACCAGCTCGCCGCAGGGGCGGTTGACGTAGAGCTCGCCGAAGGACAGCTCCCGCGACAGGCGCATCACCCGGCGCAGGTCGTTGGTGTAGACGTAAGCCGACAGACCGTAGCTCGTGTCATTGGCGAAGGCCAGGGCCTGCTCGAAGCTGTCGACGGTCATGACCGGCGCGACGGGGCCGAAGATCTCCCGCTGCATGACGGAGGCCTCGTTGGTGTCCACCCGCAGCACCGTCGGCTCGAACCAATGGCCGCGGGAGAAGGCGCCTTCCGTCAGGCGGCGGCCGCCCGCGAGCACCTCGGCTCCGGCCGCGATGGCGTCGTTGACGATCTGCTCGACCTTGTCCACCTCCGGGCGGTTCACCTTGGGGCCCATGTCGGGATTGGTCATGGGGTCGGCGAGCCGCATCCCCTTCACCCGCGCGACGAACTTGTCGAGGAACGGCTCCGCGATGTCCCGGTGCAGGTACATGCGCTCGTTGCAGGTGCAGATCTGCCCGCAATTGGTGAAGCGCGACACGACGGCGGCTTCCACCGCGGCCTCGATGTCCGCGTCTTCGAGCACGATGAACGGAGCCTTGCCGCCGAGCTCCAGGCGGATCACCTTCAGTTCGTGGGCGCCCGCCGCGTAGATCTCCCGTCCCGCCCGCACGCTGCCGGTCATGGTGATCATGTCGCTCAAGGGGGAGCGCACGAGGGCGTCGCCCACCAGGCGTCCGTCGCCGGTGACCACGTTGAGCACGCCCTTGGGAAGGCCGACCTCGTGGGCGAGGCGGGCGATCTCGATGGCCGACAGGGGCGTGGATTCGTGCCCCTTCACCACCATGGTGTTGCCGGCCACCAGGGCCGGGCCGATCTTGCGGGCGGCGAGCGCGGCCGGATAGTTCCAGGCGGTGAGGCCGACCACCACCCCGAAGGGGACGCGGCGGATCCACACCTCCTCGTTCGGGAAGTCGGAGGGCATGATGTCGCCCTCGATGCGCCGCGCGCTCTCGGCCGCGAAGGTGAGGAAC
>DATHAU010000220.1:0-2978 GCA_035296545.1 Microvirga sp. | reverse complement strand
GACCTCCGCGGCCTCGGCCAGGGCCACGCGGTTATCGCGACCGTTCAGACGCGCGACGGCGCTTTTGAGCACATCGGCGCGGGGATCGCGCACGCGGTAGATCCGGTGGCCGAAGCCCATGAGGCGCTCGCCCCGCGCGATGGCCCCGTCGAGCCAGCCCTCCGCATTCTCCGCCGTTCCGATGGCATCGAGCATGTCGAGCACGGGTCCCGGCGCGCCGCCATGGAGCGGGCCTTTCAGGGCGCAGAGGCCGGCCACGACCGAGGACAGCAGCCCCGCCTCGGTGGAGGCCACCACCCGCGCCGCGAAGGTGGAGGCGTTGAGGCCGTGGTCGATCACGGTCACCAGATAGGTGTCGAGGCCCCCGGCCTCGCCCGCATCCGCAGGCGCGCCGCGCAGCATGCGCAGGAGGTCGGCCGCATGCCCCGCAGCCGGGTCGGGCGCGACGGGCGGCAGGCCCCCTGCGCCCCGCACCGCCATGGCGGCCGCCACGGCCGCTCCTCCCACCGCGAGGGCGGCATGGCCCTCCTGCGCATCCGGCAGGGCGGCCAGCAGGAGGCGCATGCCCTCCACGGGGGTCAACCCGGCGAGATGGGGCCCAAGCGGCGCCAGATGGGCGAAGGCCCTCTCCCGCGCCTCTCCGAGGCAGGCGCGGGGATCGGCGGAGGCGTCCGGGACGAGGCCCTCCCACAGGAGGGCGACGGCGCTCTCGTAGGGAACCCGACCGGCCAGTTCCTCCAGGTCGCGTCCGCGGATGATCAGGCGGCCCGCCTCCCCATCCACGTGGCTCAGCGCCGTTTCGGCGGCAATGACGTCATCGAGTCCGATCTTCATGGGGCTTCTCCTTCTCGCGGGGGAGCTTCAGGCCGGGATTGCGCCGGCGTCAATCTTGAATCAACATATCAACCTATGGCTTCCCCTTCCCTCGCCCTGATCCCCGCCGAGGACGCTGTCCGCCGCCTGCGTGTCAGCCGGGCGAGCCTCTACGCCTATGTGAGCCGGGGGCTGATCCGCTCCTTCTCGTCCCCGCATCGCCCGCGCGAACGGCTCTACGCCCTCGACGACGTGGAGGCCCTGGTGGAGCGCAAGGCCCGGTTCCGCCGCCCGGCCGTGGCCGCCGCCACGGCCCTCGACTGCGGGCTCCCGGTGCTGGAGACCAGCATCACCCGGATCGAGGGCGGGCGGCTGTCCTATCGCGGCCGGGACGCGGTCCTCCTGGCCCGCACCGCCACCCTGGAGGACACGGCCCTCCTGCTGATCGGCGGCCTCGACGAGACGGCCTTCCAGCGTCCTTCCAGGCTTCCGGACTGCCCCGGCGCTCCCGCCTTCGGGCCCCATGCCTTCGTGTCGCAGGCAGTGCGCCTGCTCTCGGAGCCTGCCCCCAGGGAGGCGCGGGCCGCGGAGGTGGCGGCCATCCTGCGCCTCGTGGCGGCGGCCGGCAGCGGCGCCGACCCGGGGGCGGAGCCCGTCCACCGGCACCTGGCCCGGGCCTGGAACGCCCCGCCCGGGGCCATAGAGCCGATCCGGCGCGCCTTGGTGCTGTGCGCCGATCACGAGCTCAGCTCCTCGGCCTTTGCGGTGCGGGTCACGGCCTCCACGGGCGCGTCCCTGCGCAACGCGGTCATTGCCGGGCTCGTCGCCCTGAGCGGCCCCTATCACGGCGGCATGACCGAGCGGGTCAGGGCCTTCCTGGACGATCCGGGGGCGTTTCCCCAGCCGGTTTTCAGGCACCGGCTCTATCCGGGAGGCGACCCCCGCGGGCCCGCCCTGCTGGAGGCCGCGCCGCTGCTTGCCTCCGACGCCACGACCCTGCGGGCCATCGAGGCCGCCGGGGAGAGGCCCGGCCTTGACGCGGCCCTGGTGATGATGGAACGAGCCTACGGCCTGCCGGCCGGCGCCGCCTTCACGCTCTTCGCCGTCGGGCGCACCGCCGGATGGCTCGCCCACGCCATCGAGCAGCGCGGGCAGGCCAGGCTCATCCGGCCCCGGGCCCATTACCGGGTGGCCGAGGAGGAGACGCCCCATGACCGATGACCGCTTCTACCCCGCCCGCCCGGTTCTCGCCGCTTCCGTGGCGGTCCTGCGCGAGGGGCGGATCCTGCTGGCGGCCCGGGGAAAGCCCCCGAGCGAGGGCCTGTACTCCCTGCCCGGCGGGATGGTGGAGACGGGCGAGACCCTGGGCGAGGCGGCCCTCCGGGAACTGCGCGAGGAAGTGGGCGTGGAAGCCAGGCTCATCGGCCTGATCGCTCCGGTGGAATTCATTGAAAGGGATGCGAAAGGGCATATAAAGCATCATGTCGTCATCGCCGCCCACGCCGCCCGCTGGGTATCCGGCGAACCCCAGACAGGACCGGCAGCAAAGGACATCCGTTGGGTCACGGAACGGGACATCGCCGGCCTGCCCCTGACGGCGGGCCTGAGGCCCATCCTGGAGCAGGCCTTCAGGCTCGGAGGCGCGGTTCCATGCGGCGCGTAGCGCCCGCCCTCGCGGCGGCCCTGGCCCTGGTCCAGCCGGCTTCGGCCCAGAACTTCTTCGAGCGGCTGTTCGGCCCGCCGCAGGGCGCTCCCCCGCAGGGGCCGGGGGTTCCGCCGCAGTACCGGCCGCAGCCGCAATACCTGCCCCAGCCGCAGCCCGGCTACCAGCCCCGCTACGGCCCCCAGCCACCCCCGCAGCGGAGCTCCCAGCCGCAGCCTCCCGCGCAGCAGCGCCCGGCCCAGCCACAACCTCCGGCGCAACAGCAGGCCGAGCCGGCCCCGGCGGTCGAGCCGCCGCCCGCCCCTTACGAGAAGGAGCTCGTGCGGCTTGCCGAGATCATCGGGTCGCTCGCCCTCCTGCGCCCCCTCTGCACCGCGCCCGACGCGGGCGAGTGGAGCCGCCGCATGCAGTTTCTCCTCGAGGCCGAGGGGACCACCCCCGGACGGCGCGAGCGCCTGGCCGGGGCCTACAACAAGGGCTACCAGGCCTATGCCCTCACCTA
>DATHAU010000219.1:0-1580 GCA_035296545.1 Microvirga sp. | reverse complement strand
CGGCTGCCCTGCGCCTTCGAGCACCTTGAGCCGCTCGGGCTCCAGCTCCCTGTAGCGCCGCTGCAGGTCGGTGATGTAATCGCGCACGATGGGCGCGGCGTCGCGCCTGCGGGCCAGCTGCATGTGGAACACGAGCTGGCTGCCGCTGGTGAACATGGTCTCCGCGCTGATGAGATAGAACTCGAACATCCGGCAGAAGCGCTCGTCGTACATGGCGGCGATCTTCTCCCGGTTGGCCTCGAAGCGCCGGTGCCAGTGGTTGAGCGTCCGGGCGTAGTGCAGGCGCAGGAATTCGAGATCCGTCACCCACAGGCTGTTCTGCTCCACCACGGGAAAGACCTCCGACAGGGCAGGGGAATAGGCTCCCGGAAAGATGTATTTCCTCAGCCAGGGGCTTGCGGTGCCGGGCGGGCTCATCTTGCCGATGGAATGCAGGACCATGAGCCCGTCATCGTCGAGCAGCGCGTTGATCTTCTTGAAGAACTCGCCGTAATGCTGCACGCCCACATGCTCGAACATGCCTACCGACACGATGCGGTCGAAGCGGCCCTCCACCTTGCGGTAATCGAGCAGCTCGAAGCGCACCCGATGGGAGAGGCCCGCGCGGCGCGCCTTCTCGTTGGACAGCGCATGCTGCTCCTTGGAGAGGGTCACGCCGGTCACGTCCACGTCCTCCATGGCCGCGAGGTAAAGCGCCAGGTCGCCCCAGCCGCTGCCGATGTCGAGGACCTTCAGGCCGGGCTTCAGCCCGAGCTTTGCGGCGATGAGGCGAAGCTTGTTCTGCTGCGCCTGTTCCAGGGTGTCGTCGTCGCCCGTGAAATAGGCGCAGGAATACTGCATCCCCTTGTCGAGGAAGAGCCTGTAGAAATCGTTGCCGAGGTCGTAGTGATGCGCCACGTTCCGTTCCGCCTTGCCGACGGGGTTCGCCTGCTGGAACCGCTTCACGCCGCGGGAGACGCGCTTCAACACGCTCTGGAGCGGGTAATTGGCGAGCGTCGCGCGGTTGAGCGAGAACAGGGTCAGGAAGTCGCGAAGGCCGGAGCCTTCCTCGAAGCTCATGCGCCCGTCCATGTAGGCCTCGCCCGCATGAAGCTCCGGATTGAGGAAGAGCTTGCGGTAGAGCGAGCGGTCCGTCAGGCGCATGGTGACCTTAGGGCCGGGCTTGGTTCCGCCGAAGACATGCGGGCCGCCATCCGCGTCGATGACCCTCAGGGTGCCGGTGCGCACGAAGGATTTCAGCATATGGGACAGGAGAAACATCGCGCTCTCTCGAAGAATTGAATCGGGCCGGATCGTTCCACACTCGCAGGCGGGTGACTAGAGCCGACCGATTCGGAACCGGTCCAAAGTACAGGAAGGCCGGCCGATCCGGGAACAACCGCGGAGTGCTCTGGTTGAACGCCTGACTCTTGCGGGGTTGAGAGTCGCCACCCCTTCCATCGAACAGGAGCAGCCGATGTTCTTCCGTCAGCGGCAGATGGCTTATCATGCCAAGCCCGAGAAGCCCGATCCCACCTTCGCCAAGATGCTGCAGGAGCCCCTCGGCGGGCAATGGGGCGAGATCAGCGTGATGATGACCT
>DATHAU010000218.1:0-2425 GCA_035296545.1 Microvirga sp. | reverse complement strand
TGGTCATGGGAGTGGGGGACTTGGCGATCCAGCGGGCAATCGTCGCCGTGGTCGTGTCCGCCCGCATGGACCTCGACCTGCAGGGTCGAATGCCCGATGCCGAAGCGCTCCTTCAGGCTGCGCCGGGCCTCGGCCAGGAAGGGGTCCCCGGGATGGCCGCCCGGCATGACCAGATGGGCGGTGAGCGCCGCCTCCGTGGTGCTCACCGCCCAGACATGGAGGTGATGGACCCCGGATACCCCCGGCATCCCTTCCAGCGCCGTCCTGACCTCGGACAGGGCGATGCCGTCCGGGACCCCATGGCGCGAGAGCGCCAGGGACTGCCGCAGCAGCCCCCAGGTGCCCCAGACGATCACGGCCGCGATCACGAGGCTGAGCGCGGGATCGATCCAGGCGGAGCCGGTCCAGAGGATGGCGAGGCCGCCCAGAACGACGCCGAGCGACACGGCAGCATCGGCGACCATGTGCAGGAACGCGCCGCGGATGTTGAGATCATGATGGCCGCCCATGAAGAGGAAGGCCGTGAAGCCGTTCACCAGGATGCCGATACCCGCCACCGCCATCATGAGGCCGGCCGCCACCGGCGCGGGCTCGATCAGGCGCTGCACGGATTCCCACGCGATGCCGCCGGTGGCCGCCAGCAGGAGAACGGCGTTGAAGAGCGCCGCCAGGATGGAGCCCGAGCGCAGGCCGTAGGTGAAGCGCTCCGTGCGGCGGCGCCTCGCCAGAACGGCCGCGCCCCAGGCGAGGGCAAGCCCCAGCACGTCGCTCAGGTTATGGCCCGCATCGGAGAGCAGGGCCATGGAGCCGGCAAGCCAGCCGTAGAAGGCCTCGACGGCCACGAAGATCAGGTTGAGGGCGATGCCGATGGCAAAGGCGCGGCCATGGCCCCCTGCAGGAGGGCGCCCGTGATGATGATGGGAGTGACCGTTGGAATGAGGGTGCGCCTGCATCTTGCGAGAGCTGCGGGTCATTCCCTGACGGCGTTCACGCCGACCGTGTCGAGGTTGAACGCCGCCGCGAAGAGGGCGCGGGTATACTCCGTCCTCGGCTGCGCGAAGATGCTCTCGGCCGATCCTTCCTCCACCACCTTGCCGTTCTGCATCACCACCACATGGTTCGCCAGCGCCCGCACCACCCGCAGGTCGTGGCTGATGAACATATAGGCGAGGTCGCGCCGCTTCTGGAGATCGCGCAGGAGCTCCACGATCTGCACCTGCACGGACATGTCCAGGGCCGAGGTGGGCTCGTCGAGCATGATGAACTGCGGCTCCAGGGCCATGGCGCGGGCGATGGCGATGCGCTGGCGCTGGCCGCCGGAGAATTCATGCGGGTAGCGGTCCATGGTGGCGGGGTCGAGGCCCACGTCGTGCAGGGCCCGGGCGACGATGGCGCGGCGCTCCGCATAGGACAGGCCCTTGCCCTGGACCAGAAGACCCTCCTCGACGATCTCGGCCACCGACATGCGCGGCGACAGGGAGCCGTAGGGGTCCTGGAACACCACCTGAAGGTCCTTGCGCATGGGGCGGATCTCGCGGGAGCGCAGGCCGTCGATGCGGTTGCCGAGGAACACGATGGGCCCCTCCGACCCGACGAGGCGCAGGATCGCCAGCCCCAGGGTGGTCTTGCCGGAGCCGGATTCGCCCACCACGCCCACGGTCTCTCCCCTGCGGACCCGCACGGAGACCCCGTCCACCGCCTTCACATGGCCCACCGTCCGGCGCAGGAAGCCGCGCTTGATGGGAAACCACACCTTGATGGGGCCGGCCTCCACGACCACCGGCGCGTCGGCGGCCACCGGATTGGCGCGGCCCTTCGGCTCTGCCGCCAGGAGCTTTCTCGTGTAGGGGTGCTGCGGATTGCCGAACACCTCCTCGACGCTTCCCTGCTCGACGATCCGGCCCTGCAGCATGACGCAGACCCGGTCGGCGATCTTGCGCACGATGCCGAGATCGTGGGTGATGAACAGCATGGCCATGCCGAGCCTGCTCTTCAGCTCCGCCAGCAGCTTGAGGATCTGCGCCTGCACCGTCACGTCGAGGGCGGTGGTGGGCTCGTCGGCGATGAACAGGTCCGGCTCGTTGGCGAGCGCCATGGCGATCATGACCCGCTGGCGCTGCCCGCCCGAGAGCTGGTGCGGATAGGCCCCGAGCCTTTCCTTCGCGTCGCGGATGCCGACAAGTTCCAGGAGCTCCAAGGTGCGGGCGCGGGCCTCCCGGTCGGAGAGGCCGCGATGGAGCTTCAGGATCTCGCCGATCTGCCGGTCGATGGTGTGGAGCGGATTGAGGGAGGTCATCGGCTCCTGGAACACCATGGTGATGTCGTCGCCGCGCACCCGGCGCATCTCGTCCTCGTCGGCGGCGATCAGGTCCCGGCCCTTGAAGAGAACCCGCCCCGAGGGGTGATGGGCGGCGGGATAGGGCAG
>DATHAU010000217.1:0-4928 GCA_035296545.1 Microvirga sp. | reverse complement strand
GATATTGGCGCTCTCGTTGTGGACGGGAATGACGACGCTCAGCTTGGGCGATGGCACGCAAGGACCCTCGGATGATTCAGGCATCAAAAGCCGAGTTCGCCGGTTTACTCAAGGGGCCGGAGGGGCCTATTTTGCCGCGTCGCGGAAGGGAGGCGTATTCCCTACCAGCCCTGCTGCTTCCTCATCCAGCGCCAGAACGGGTCGTCGGAGGAAGCGGTGTCCATGTCCGCGGTGCTGACGACGATCTCCGAAGCAGTTTGGGGCACATCAAGCCTCAGGGTGTCCTCCACCCATGCGCGGAACTGCAGGGGCGGCACGTAGGGAGGGATGTCTTCGTAAGCTCCCTCCTCATCGCACTCCGCCGTGTCATATGCCTCATCGAAATACTCCTTCTTGTGGGCTTCCTCAGGAGTCATGTCGAATTGCTCCGGCCAGCATAGCTCCTTGTAGCCGATGGCAAGGAGCCGCAGGAAATCGACCACGTTGTCCGTCAGAGTGCTGAGCATCGTGGAGCCCGACCCGGAGCCCAGATGAACGATGTTCAGTTGGCCTTCGTCATTGCGCCAGAGGGCGGCGTAGGAGCCATCGCCCCCGGTTCTCACGAAGGGAGCAAGGCGGCTGGCGAGGGCAGGCGCGTCGCTCTGGGCCCATATGCTCACGTAATCCCGATCGACCGGTTGGAATTGAATTAGGGAGGTGCCTTCCTCTCCCGCAAGTTCTCTTGGGTAGAGGGTCGCATACTCCGAGGTCATGCCTTGAAGAATGAAGTCATTCTCTTCCATCCAAGCGAAGAGTTTTTCAAATTCCTCAGGAAGGGGCATATCCTCCGGAAAGGACGCCTTCATCTTGGCGAGAAAGCCGGTCATGGGACACCCTCGTTGTCTGGGAGCAAGATGCTCTTCCGTTATCACGTTTCATGAGATCGCGCCTTGCCGGGCCTTTCAAGCCCTGGTCAGAATATGCCCCGCGCTTCCCGAGGACCCCTATGCCAGCCTTCCGCTCCGCCGTGCTCTGCGCCGATGATTTCGGCCTCGCGGACGGCGTGAGCCGGGGGATCGTGGAACTGGCCGCCATGGGGCGGCTCTCCGCCACGGGCGCCATGACCAACATGCCGGGCTGGCGGCGGGCGGCGCCGGATCTCAGGCCCCTGAGGGCTAGGATCGGCATCGGCCTGCACCTCAACCTCACCACGGGCTCGCCCCTGGGCCCAATGCCGATCCTGGCCCCATCGGGAGGCTTCCCGCCGTTGAGGGTCTTGCTGCCGAAGGCCCTGAGGCGCGGGCTCGACGGGCACGAGATCGCCGGGGAGATCGCGCGCCAGCTCGATGCCTTCGAGGAGGCTCACGGGGAGCCCCCGGCCTTCATCGACGGCCACCAGCATGTACATGTGCTGCCCGTGATCCGGGGAGCCCTGTTCCGGGTGCTCGGGGAGAGGGGATATGCGGGGCGCGTCTGGCTGCGCGACCCCTCGGACAGGCCGGCGGCGATCCTGCGCCGCCCCGTCGGGCGCAGCAAGGCGCTGGTCGTTGGGTCCTTGGCATGGGGGTTCTCCGAGAGCGCGCATCGGGCTGGTTTCCAGACCAACAGGGGCTTTTCCGGCTTTGCCCCCCTCGATCTCTCGGTTCCGGCGGCCCGCGTATTCCAGGAGGCGTTCACGACGCTGGGCGAGAGCCCCCTCGTCATGTGCCATCCGGGCCATGTGGACGACGAATTGCAGGGTCTCGATCCGGCGGTGGAGAGCCGCCCGGCGGAACTGGCCTATTTGAAATCAGATGCCTTCCGCGACCTGCTGGAGCGGCGCGGGATCAGGCTCGTCGCCTCGCCTCTTCACGCCGCTACCGAATGAGAAGGGCGGTAAGGTAGAGCCCCAGGCCGAAGACGATATGCCCGGCGATGTTGAGCATCCGGGCTTGGTTGGGATTGGGCCGCTTCGAGGCGGCGATGCCCGCGCCCATGCCGGGCTGGAGCAGGAACCAGCCTGCGCCCACCGTCACGAGGCCGACGATCAGGGGAGGCATGAGCGTCGGCTGCGCGGTCCAGCCCGCGGGCGCCACGAGGAGGAGGATGGCGGCGAACAGGATGCCCACGGCATAATGGCCGATCCAGCCGGCCGCCTTCTCATGAACGAAAGGCTGCGCCTTCGCGATATCCTCGTGAAACACCTTGCCGCCGGCCAGGTGGCAGAACCAGCGCCCGACCGGGCCCCAGTTCCCGCCCGGAATACCGAAGACGTGCTTCAGGAGAAGCACCCAGAGATCGAAGAGCGCGGTTGCGCCGATGCCGAGGAGGACGGAGCGGTACAGGAAGTCGGCCACGGCTTGATCCTTGGACGAATGAGACACGAAAAGAAACGGGCCTCCGAGGAGGCCCGCCTGATGCAAAAGGTCCGATCTACCGGGTGGCGTTCTCGAACATCTCCTCCACGTGCTCCCAGTTCACGAGGTTGTCGAGGAAGGCCTTGAGGTAGTCGGGACGGCGGTTGCGGTAGTCGATGTAGTAGGAGTGCTCCCACACGTCGCAGCCCAGGATCGGCTGGGCGCCGTGGACCAGGGGGTTCTCGCCGTTGGGGGTCTTCATGATCTGGATCTTGCCGTCCTTGACGGCGAGCCAGGCCCAGCCCGAGCCGAACTGGCCCACACCCGCCTGGACGAAGTCCTCCTTCATCTTGTCGACGGAGCCCAGATCCTCGACGATCTTCTTCTCAAGCCTGCCGGGAAGCGACCCGCCGCCGTTCGGCTTCATCCACATCCAGAAATGGATGTGGTTGTAGTGCTGGCCGGCATTGTTGAAGAGGGCCTGGTTCTTGCCGTAGGAGCCCTGCACGACCTCCTCGACGCTCTTGCCCTCGAACTCGGTGCCCTTGAGCAGGTTGTTGCCGGTGTTCACATAGGCGGCGTGGTGCTTGTCGTGGTGAAACTCCAGCGTCTCCCGCGACATGTAGGGCTGCAGGGCATCGTAGGCATAAGGCAGTTCCGGCAGAGTGAACGACATCGGCGTCTCCTTTGGGGGTTGAGCGACCTGCTGCGTTAGTTAAAGCGCCCGGAGGGCAAGAGCAACGGCTCAGCTTCCGTCTTTTTTCCGCTCCAGCTTTTCTTCATGTTGCCATTGACCTATAAGAGCGTAGCTTTGCCTTAGAAAGTCTTTGGTGTGCGTATGATGGAGGCGGCATGATCATCGCCCTACTGGCCCTCGCTCTTGCGATGATCCTCGGCGGGCTTTTCACGATCTTCTTAGGTTGGGACATCGTACTGGTCGAACGTGGCTGGACGATGGTGCTCGCCGGCAGCATCAGCGCCGCCAGTGGAGCGCTTCTGCTCGGCATCACGGCGGCGGTTTCGAAACTGGCGCGCATCCAGGCCGAACTCGCGCGCCTGCCCGGGGCCCTTCAAAGCAGGAGCCCTGACGCGGCCATGCCGCTCGCCCCCGTAGAGCCTTCGGCCGCCCTTCCGGGCGGCGTCCTCGGCGCAGCGGCGGCCGGTGCGACCGAAGCGGTCGGGGACCGGGACGAGATCGAGCCCCTGCTTCCCTTCCCCGATCGGGACAGGCCCGCACGGGACCTTGAGGACGAGGAAGCGGCCGAGGGGCCTTCCGATCGCTCGCCGGTTTCCGAACACGCCGAGGCGGTGGTGCCGTTCAGGCCGAGGATCTACGACAGGGCCGCATCCTCCCCGGAGGAGGAGCCCCTCGGGGCGAAGGTGCCCGAGTTCCTTCTGGGGGACCGTTTCCGGGACGCCGACGAGGAGGCCCGCACCGCCGAGGCGGACGTCCCCCTCCCGGCGGCCGAACCGCCGCCCGAAGAGCCCGAGGAGAAGCCCGAACCGATGGTCGATGCCGCCGAGGACGTGACGCCGGCTGCCTGGCCCGCGCCTGAAGCCGAGGTCCCGGAGGCCGGTGAAACGGTTGAGCCGGCCGCGTCGGCTGAGCCCGAGCCTGAGCCAGAACCGGAAGAGCCGCGTCCGGTGACGATCGTCGGCACCTATAATTCCGGCGACAACCGGTATGTGATGTTCTCGGACGGCTCCATCGAGGCTCAGACCCCGGGAGGGGTGTTCCGGTTCAACTCCCTGGAGGAGCTGAAGGAGTTCATCGCCTCCGGCGGCGAAGGCGGCTCGACGGCCGCCTGAGGGGCCCGGCCTATTTGAGCAGGGGGGCGAGGGCGCGGAAATCCTCCGTTGCGGCCCGCTCCAGCCATTCGAACACCACCATCTCGGTCGTCACCCAGTGGCAGCCCGCATGAAGCAGCCGCGCGCAGGCGGCGCTGACACTATGGGCGGACCGGCTCGAGACCGCGTCGGCAACCACGAAAACGTCGAACCCGGCGCTCCTGAAGCCCAGGGCGGTTTGCAGCACGCAGACATGGGCCTCCACCCCGCAGATCACGAGCTGATCCCGTCGGTCGCCGCGCAGGGAGGTCACCCGCTCGGCCGTAGCCGGATCCGCCGCTGCGGAGAAGCTCGTCTTGGGCAGCACGGCCGCGTCCTCTGGGACGGCCTCCAGCACCGCGGGCACTGTCGGGCCGAGCCCCTGGGGATATTGCTCCGTCACGGTCACCGGCACCCCGAGGCGCGCGGCGGCCCTCGAGAGGATGTTGACGCGCGGGATGATCGTCTCGCCGTCGAGGATCGCCGGCATGAGCCGGGCCTGGAGATCGACGACGAGGAGGTGCGAGCGGTCGGCGTTCATCAGCATGGGAGCCTACTTGTCCGGATTGAAGAGGGGCGGGTCGCCCGGCATGGGCATGACCATGAAGAAGCGCAGGCCCTCCTCCTGGAAATCCATGGTGACCTGGGCCTGGAGCTGGGTGGTCAGGACCCGCTGCAGCAGGCGTGAGCCGAAGCCCTGCCGCGAGGGTTGCGTGACCCGCGGGCCCCCGTACTCGGTCCAGAAGAATTGCAGCAGGGGCCGCTCCTCTCCCGGTTCGATGCTCC
>DATHAU010000216.1:0-1691 GCA_035296545.1 Microvirga sp. | reverse complement strand
GGCTATGCCGATCTCTTCTGGCGTCCGTCCGACCGGTTCGAGCTCCAGGCAGGCGGCCAATATGCCTTCGCCGACATCGACTCGCGCGGCACGGTCACCACGGTGAACGGCTTCAATTTCTACAACGTCGATCCCTTCCTTCCTTTCCTTCCGCCTCTGTCGGGTCCGGTGAGGAACTCCACCACCACCACACGCCCTGTGGTCACGGAACAGGAAAGCTCCAGGTTCGACCCGCGCGTGGGAGCCGCCTTCTCGCCCGTCGAAGGGCATTGGCTGCGGGCGGCCTACCGCTACGACACGGAATTCCCCCTCGGCCTCACCCTGTCTCCCGTCACCACCGTGGGCCTGATCCCCAACCCCGTCCCGACCAACGGCAGCAGCCGCACCGAGACCCTGGCCCTGCGCTGGGATGCGGAATGGAGCCCCCAGGTGTTCACCGCCGTCGAGTATCAGCGCCAGGACGTGCGAGGCCTCGACCTGCCGATCCTCAACACCCTCGCGAGCCTCGATCTCGACCGCGGGCGCATCGACCGCCTCTCCGCCACGGCCAATGTGTGGCTCGGCCACGGCATCGGGGTGTTCGGCACCGTGGGCGCGGCCGAGACCGAGAACCTGACGGGGGGGGCCTTCTACGGCCGCCAGATCCCGTTCATCGCCGAGCGCTTTGCCCGCGCCGGCCTCACCTTCATTCACCCGAGCCGCCTCAAATTCACCCTGGCGCAGTCCTTCTTCGGCGACATCACAGGGGATCTCACCGGTCAGGCCCTGAAGGATTTCCGGACCACGGACGCCTCGATCACCTGGGAGACGCCGGACCGGCATCTGCTCCTCGGCCTGACGGCCCTCAACCTCTTCGACGAGGATTACCGCTTCGCGCCCAACGTTCCCGGCACGGGCCGCACCATCGCGGCGAGCCTGAAGGCGCGGTTCTAGCCATGGCGGCCGGCGCAGGGTCGGGGCAGACCGAGGAGAGCGGCCAGCCCCTCTGGCGCCACTTCCTCATGGCCGGGCTCATCGCGGCCCTGCTCCTCCCGGTGCTGTTCTTCCCGCCCTTTCATCTCATCGAGGCGCGGCTCTACGACATCATGTCGGTGATCGCGCCGCCGCGTCCGCCCCCCGGCGCGGTGGTGGTGGCCATCGACGAGCCTTCCTTATCGGAAATCCGCCACCGCTGGCCCTGGTCGCGGGAGCTGCACGGGCGGCTCGTCGAGCGCCTGCGGGCGGCGGGCGCAAGCGTCATCGCCCTGGACATCATCCTGGCCGAGCCCTCGACGGACGATTCCGACAAGGCCCTCGCGCAGGCGCTGGGTCCCGACGTGGTGCTGGCGGCGGACGTCGTGACCACCCGGATGGATCAGGGAGTGCAGACCACCCGCGTCGACCCTCTCGATTCCTTTCTGGAAGCGGGCGCGGTCTCCGGCGTCGCCTCCGTTCAACACGACGGAGACGCCTATCTGCGGCTGATGCCGACCCTGCCGGACGGTTTCGCCGCGCAGGCCCTGCGCCTGCGCGGGGAGCCCGTTCCGCCGCCGCCCGAGGGAGCCCTCATCCAGTATTTCGGCCCGCCCCGGTCCTACCCGACCGTGTCCTACTACCAGGCTCTCGATCCGGAGGCGTTTCTTCCGCCCGGACGCTTCAAGGATCAGGTCGTGCTGGTGGGCCTGAGCCTGCAGACCGCCCCGACCATCGAC
>DATHAU010000215.1:0-21296 GCA_035296545.1 Microvirga sp. | reverse complement strand
GGCTGGCGATGGCCCGCATGCTCTACGACCCGCCGAACTTCCTGGTGCTCGACGAGCCCACCAACCATCTCGACATGGCCACCAAGGAGATGCTGGTGGCGGCCCTGGCGCGCTACGAGGGCGCCATGCTGTTCGTCTCCCACGACCGCCGCTTCCTCGCGGCGCTCTCCAATCGGCTGCTGGAACTCACGCCGGAGGGCGTGCGCCAGTACGGCGGCGGCTATACGGACTACGTGGCCCGCACCGGCCGGGAGGCTCCGGGCCTGCGGGCCTGAGCGGCGGAATTTTGTCTTCGTTGTACGAGCGCCCGCGCCGCCCTAGATTGCAACCGGAGCGAGGGGAGCGGGTTTGCTCCCGCGAGGCTGTGGAGCGCCCGGCCCGCCCGCATCGACGGCGGCCGGCCTCCATCGCCCTTCCGACCTGACGGAGCGTCCATGTCTGCGGTACTCAAGCGCAACAATGTCCGGATCCTCGGGCGCGGCGAGCAGCCCATGATGTTCGCCCACGGCTACGGCTGCGACCAGAGCATGTGGCGCTTCATCGCGCCCGCCTTCGAGAGCCGCTACAGGATCGTCCTGTTCGACCATGTGGGGCACGGAGGCTCCGACGCCGCCGCCTTCGACCCGGCGCGGTACGGCTCGCTGCAGGGCTACGCGGACGACGTGCTGGCGATCTGCCGCGAGCTCGACCTGAAGGACGTGGTCTTCGTCGGCCATTCGGTGAGCGCCATGATCGGCGCCCTGGCGGCCATCGCGGAGCCGGAGCGCTTCGACCGCCTCGTCCTCATCGGCCCCTCGCCGCGCTACATCAACGACGGCGACTACGTGGGCGGGTTCAAGCCCGAGGACATCGAGGGCCTGCTCGATTTCCTCGACAGCAACCACCTGGGCTGGTCGAGCGCCATGGCCCCGGTGATCATGGGCAATCCCGAGCGGCCGGAGCTGGGCGAGGAGCTCACCAACAGCTTCTGCCGCACGAGCCCGGACATCGCCAAGCACTTCGCCCGCGTCACCTTCCTGTCGGACAACCGCGCCGATCTTCCCAGGGTGCGGACGAAGTCCCTCATCCTGCAATGCTCGCAGGACGCCATCGCGCCCGAGGCGGTGGGGCGCTACGTGCACCGGAACCTCCCGGGCAGCCAATTCGTCCAGATGAGCGCCACCGGGCACTGCCCCAACCTGAGCGCGCCGGAGGAGACCATCGCGGCGATAGAAGCCTTCCTGCGCGACCCCGGCCCCATCCGGACGGCGGCAGAGTGAACATCGACCAGGGCTCATGGATCGAGACCGCGGAGGAGCTCTACGAGAGCGCCCCCTGCGGCTACCTGTCGACCCTGCCGGACGGGGTGATCGCCAGCGCCAACCGCACCTTCCTCGACTGGGTCGGGGCGGAGCGGAACGACCTCGTCGGCCGCAGGCGCTTCCAGGATTTCCTCGGCATCGGCGGCCGCATCTTCTACGAGACGCATCTTGCGCCGCTGCTGCAGATGCAGGGCTTCGTCAACGAGATCGCGTTCGACCTGACCTGCGCCGAGGGGCATCTTCTGCCGGTGCTCGGCAACATCGTCCAGAAGCGGGACGCGGGCGGCAGGCCCGTCGCCCATCGCATCACCCTGTTCAACGCCACCGACCGGCGCAAGTACGAGCGGGAGCTGCTCGCCGCCCGCCGCAAGGCCGAGCAGGCCACCGAGGACCTCCGGCGGCTCAACGAGACCCTGGAGGAGCGGGTCGCCCACGAGGTGGCCGAGCGCATGAAGGCCGAGGAGGCCCTGCGGCAGGCGCAGAAGATGGAGGCCATCGGCCAGCTCACCGGCGGCATCGCCCACGACTTCAACAACCTGCTCACCATCATCGTGGGCAATATCGAGCTGTTGCAGCGCCGCCTGCCGGAGGGCTCCGACCGGCTCCTGCGCGCCGCCGAGCACGCCATGGACGCCACCCGCCGGGCCGCCACCCTGACCCAGCGGCTCCTGGCCTTCTCCCGCCGCCAGCCCCTGGACCCCAAGCCCATCGACGTGAACAAGCTGGTGGCCGGCATGTCCGATCTCCTGCGGCGCACCCTCGGCGAAGGGGTCGTGCTGGAAACGGTGCTCGCGGGCGGCCTCTGGCGCTCCCAGGCGGACCCGAACCAGCTGGAGAACGCGATCCTCAACCTGGCGGTGAACGCCCGCGACGCCATGCCGGACGGCGGCAGGCTCACCATCGAAACCGCCAACGCCCGCCTGGACGAGGCCTATGTGCAGGCGCTGCCGGAGCCCGTGCCCCCCGGGCAATACGTTCTCGTGGCCGTGTCCGACACGGGCATGGGCATGGACAAGGCCACCCAGGACAAGGTGTTCGAGCCCTTCTTCACCACCAAGGAGGCCGGCAAGGGAACCGGCCTGGGCCTGAGCCAGGTCTACGGCTTCGTGCGCCAGTCCAACGGCCATGTGAGGATCTACAGCGAGCCCGGCGAGGGCACCACCATCAAGATCTACCTGCCCCGTCTCGTGGGCTCCGACCACGAGCCCGCCGAGATGCCGGCCAAGACCCCCGTGATGGTGCGGGGCGCGGGCGAGACGATCCTCGTGGTGGAGGACGAGCGCGACCTGAGGGTCTACACCACCGAGGCCCTGCGCGAGCTCGGATACCGGGTCCTCGAGGCGGCCGACGGGCATGCGGCCCTGGGTCTCGTCGACCGGCACCCGGAGATCGACCTGCTGTTCACCGACGTGGTTCTCACGGGCGGGATGAACGGGCGCAACCTAGCGGACGAGGCCGCCCGGCGCAGGCCCGGCCTGCCGGTTCTGTTCACCACCGGCTACACGTCGAACGCCATCGTCCACCACGGCCGCCTCGACCCCGGAATGCCCCTGATCGGCAAGCCCTTCACCTATGCGGAACTGGCCGCGAAGGTGAGGCGGATCCTCGATTCGGCGCGGTAGGGGCGGGGCGACAGCCCGCGCCGGGGCAACCTTTCGCGCCCGGCGGCATTGAGGGAGCGGAGGTACGGCCCGTGTTCCGCAGCTCTGGCGCCATCGTCCTGCCCGGTCCCCTCCAGCGCCGGGCCGACGAGCTGGCGCGATCCTTCCTTCAGCCGGAGCAAGGGATCGACTTTTCCGCCCCGCCCGGGGAGCCGGCGCTGGTTGCGGCCGATTCCGTGTCCTGGCGCATCTTCAAGAACCCGGTCACGGTGTTCATCGGCGGCGTGGCGGCGGTGCTCATGGAATTCGCCGAGCCGCGGGTTCGCGACGGGGTCTGGCAGCACAGCAATTTCCGCGCCGATCCGCTCACCCGCCTGCGGCGGACGGGCCTTGCCGCCATGGTGACCGTCTACGGGCCGCAGGGCGCGGCGCAGGCCATGATCGCGGGCGTGGCCCGGCGGCATGAGCGCGTCAGCGGCCGGACCCTGGAGGGCGAGCCCTACCGGGCCAGCGATCCCGATCTGCTCGACTGGGTGCAGGCCACCGCCGGGTTCGGCTTCACGCAGGCCTACCACGCCTATGCGCGCCCGCTGACCGCGCAGGAGCGCGGCCTGCTCCTGATCGAAGCGCTGCCCGCCGCGCGGCTCTACGGCGCAACCGGCGCGCCGGCCTCCGGGGCCGAACTGGACGCCCTGTTCGAGGCCAGGCGGCCGCGGCTCGCGGCCTCGCCGGTGATCTTCGCGTTCCTGGAGATCATGGGGCAGGCGCCGATCCTGCCCGCGCCGGTCCGTCCGCTCCAGCGGCTCCTCGTCAGGGCGGCGGCCGACATCCTGCCCCCCTGGCTGCGCGAACGGCTCGGGCTCGGCTCCGGCTGGTCCCTCACCGGCCTGGAACGGGGATTCGCGCGCGCCGCGGCGCAGGCGGGCGACCGCCTCATCCTCCGCTCCTCCCCATGGGTCCTCTCGTGCCGCCGCCTCGGCCTGCCCGACGCCTATCTTTATCGCCATGGGTGAACCCCTTCGGGACCGTGCGGCGCGCACGCCTGCGTGCTATGCTCACGCTTATGGGCTGGGGCGCCCGGAAGGGAGGCGGCCATGCGGGGTCGACTTCAAGGCGCGTGCGCGAGTCTGTTCCTGAGCGTCCTTTGCAGCGCCGCCGCGAGCGGCGAGCCGGCCCTCGACCTGGCCCTGGTGCTGGCGGTGGATGTGTCGTCGTCCATGACGGCGGACGAGCAGGAGCTTCAGCGCCTGGGCTTCGTGGAGGCGTTCCGGTCGCCCCAGGTGCACCGGGCCATCGGCAGGGGGGCGCTGGGGCGCATCGCGGTGGTTTACATGGAATGGTCCGGAGCCGACGAGCAGAGCGTTCTCGTGCCCTGGACTTTGATCGACGGGCCGGAGGCGGCCCGGTCCTTCGCGGCGGGGCTGAAGCGCAAGCCCCTGCGCCGCCTGGGCATGACCTCGATCTCCGGGGCCATCGGGTCCGGCATGAGGCTCTTCGCCGAGCTGGAGCACGAGCCCCTGCGCCGGGTGATCGACATCTCGGGGGACGGCCCGAACAACGACGGCCCCAAGGTCACGTCCATGCGGGACCGGGCCGCTGCCGAGGGCATCGCCATCAACGGGCTGCCGATCATGATCGGGGGCCCGGCCAGCGAGCCGGACATGGCGGATCTCGACGCCTATTACGAGGATTGCGTCATCGGCGGCCCCGGCTCCTTCATGATCCCCTTGCGTCACAAGGACCAGTTCCCCACGGTGATCCAGGCCAAGATCCTGCGCGAAATCGCCGGAAGCGGCGGGGGATCCTCCCTGGTGCTCCCGGCGGGCTCCAGGGCCGACTGCCTTGCGGGCGAGAAGCGCCGCAAGGCGGACGAGGCGTTCGGCGGCGAGGGAAACCCCTAGGGCGCCGGGCCGGACGGGCCTGCGCTTGCAAGGGCAGGGGCATCGCGGACGATCCACACGCTGATGGGCGTGGTGCGTCCGCGGATCGTGAGCGTGCGCCGTTCATGCCCGGCAAAATCCAGGGTGGTGCGCCGGGCCAGGTCGTCCGAGATCACGAGCTCCGCATCCAGGTCCTTGGCCAATTCCTCCAGCCGGCTTGCGGCGTTGAGCGTGTCGCCGATGGCCGTGAGGCTCGTCGCCTGGCCGTAGCCCATCTGGCCGACGATGGCGGGACCTGCGTGAAGGCTCATGGCGATCCGCAGGGGCCGGTCGAGTTCGCTCGCATAGGCGTCGTTCAGCTCCGCCACCCCCGCGCGGATGCGAAGGGCGGCGTCCACCGCCTGCCGGGCGGCCTGTTCCGGGCCCGTCGACAGGCCGAACAGGGCGAGCGCCCCGTCGCCCACGAACTTGTCCACGTGCCCGCCGGCGTCCTCGACCGCCCGCCCCACCGCCTCGAAGTAGCGGTTGAGCAGGAACACGGTGTCGAAGGGCAGGCGGCGCTCCGTCAGGCCGGTGAAGCCGCGCAGGTCGCAGAACAGGACCGCGATCTCGCGCTCCTGGCCTCGCGCTGCCCGGCTGCTCCCGGCGGGCTCCAGCAGGCGGGCGGCCCCTGCGGCCAGGACGGGGGCCACGGACACGTCGCGCACGGGCCTGAACTGGCAGGCGAGCCGGACGTTGGGCGCGGCCTTGATCCGGGCCAGGGTCGCGCGCTCCTGCGCGCCCGGAAGGGGCTGGCCGTCATGGCCTTCGAGCACCCGCACCCGGCAGGTGGAGCACCGGCCCCGCCCGCCGCACACGGAAGGATGCGGGATCCCCGCCGTGCGGCTGGCCTCCAGGACGCTGAACCCCTGCGGGACGGAGACCACCCGGCTGCCGGGATAGGTGACGCGCAGCCGCTTCGACCATGTCCAGGAGATGCGAACGGCCCGCGCCGCAAGAGCCCCGCCGACGAGGCCCGCGAAGGCGTAGGTGAGACCGCTCCGGATGCCCGCGAGCATCCCGTGCTCGGGAGCCGGAGCGGACGGGAAGCGCTCCGGGGCCGCGGCGATCTCCTGCCCGGCCTCGGCGAAGCCGAGCAGGGCCAGGAGCGGCACCAGGAGCGCCCCCGTGTAGAGCAGAAGCCCGTAACGGGGAAACCAGGGCTTGGGGCGCAGCCAGAAGGCGATGCCGAGGCAGCCGTGCAGCCAGGCGATCAGGAGGGTCGCGGCCTGGCGCGCGCCGCTTCCAGGGCTCAAGACCCAGAGGTTTCGCACCACCTCCGGGTAGCCCGAGTCGTGCCCTGTGAGGGCGAACTCGATCCGGGTGCCGGTCACGTGGGCGACCAGCAGGAACGGCAGGGAGAGGCCGAGCGCGAGCTGCATGGCCTCCCGGACGGGCATCCGCAGGGTGCGGCGGCGATAGAGCGCCTGGAGGGCCAGCAGGAAGTGCAGCAGCAGGGAGCCGTAGAGCAGGATCGTGCCGACGGGATGGCGCCACAGGAGGTTGAAGGAGCGCCGGCCCGCCTCCATGGCCTCGACGGAGACGAGCCCGAGGGCATGGTTGCCGAAATGGGTCAGCAGGAAGGCCCCGAGGATCAGGCCCGACGCGAGGCGCACCTCGCGCAGGCGGACCGGCCGCTCGAAGGGAGGCGGGGTGGGCACGGGGCGGGCGGTTGAATTCATGCGGACCGGATCGCGGGGAACCTGACGGGAAGCCTTACCTCTGTGGTCCCATGAGGGCAAACGCGTGCTCGGCGCAGAACACATGGCTGTGCAGGTTGGCGATCCACTGGCGGCCGGCCACCGTCACGTTCAGGAACGCAATGGCTTCCTTCAGATGAGGCGAGACGCTGTTCCAGTAGAAGTCCGGATAACGCTCGACCATGTCGGCCGGGGAGGCATAGCCGAGCTGGCCGTTGAGGCCGATCTCCTCGAACTCATAGAACAGGGCATTGGCCTTCTTCAGGTAGAGGGGGTCGCCCAACTGGCCGATCAGGTCCGCCGCCTGAACCAGTCGCCCCTCCCGGTCCTCCTCCGCCGCCTCCGAGGCCTGATCGATCGGGAAGCGGGTGAACTCGACCGCCCGCGCCACCCGTTCGGCATCGAGGGTGGGCGACGGTCCAAGCCGCTCCATGACGAAGATCTTGGAGCGGTCCACATGATAGGCGGTGAGCGCCGCATCCGATGCGCCGCGCCCGAGGGTCACGGTCCGCCCGCTCTCGTCCACGACGAAGCGGTCGTTGCTGTCGCCCTTGAGGATGCCCCGGACATAGCCGATGTCGTGCAGCAGGCAGGCGATGATCAGGTGCGAGTAGTCCTGCGGCTCGATTCGCTCGGTGAGCATGCGGCCGTGGATGATGTCCTGCCCCACAAGGGTGACCAGGAACGTATGCTCGACATTGTGGTAGAGGGCATCGCTCTTGCCGAGGCATTCCAGGGCGACCCGCGCGATGCCGTCGAGCCGCTCGGCCTCATCCTGATGCGACGAGCCGAACAGCCGCCGGAAATCGTCCGCGAGGCGTTTGCCGAGTTCGTCCGCCACCATCGCCGGCATGGTCATCATCTGAAGACACCCTCGACGCCATTCGCCTCTGAACGGGCACTATAGCGGAGGTCGCGTGACAAGTCTGTCGCCCTTCCGATGCTCGGACGAGAAGTTGGCTCTCCCGTCGGAACGGCGAGGGGATGCGGCGGTCGCGAAGCAGTTGGAGCGACGGCCGTGCTTGGGCGCTCCGGGAGCGGCAGGCTGCCGGGCTCGCATGGTGCGAGCCAGGCGCTCGTCCGTTGCAGAACTTCAGCCTGCCTGCCGGGCCGAGGGGATCAGTTGGTGGCGAAGCACATGAACAACCCGGCTCCGCCCGTGCCCCGCAGCGCCTCCTGGCTGCAGCCGCCGCGGGTGCGATGGGAGGTGTTCCAGGATTTGGCGGCGGCCGAGTCGTCAAGGCCCGTGCGGTCGTGGTGGCCCACCATCGCGCCGCCCTCCGGGCCGCTCCTGGTCCAGTTGCCGCAGGTCATGTCCTCGGCCCCGGCGAACGCCCGCCCGTCCGCCTGCGAGCCCGTGAGGATGTCGTGATGGTTCGGGCTGTCGCCCCGGCCCTTGACCACCTCGCCCTTCTCGGTCAGCGCCGTCTGCTTGGTGAGGTTGTTCGCCCCGTGCAATTCCTCCACGTCCCTGGCGATCACGTCCCCCTTGCTGTTCTGCCACGGCCCGCGCCCGATGCGGTCGCGGGCGTTGACGGCGCCCTGGCCCTGGGTGCTCAGATAGGCCCGCCACTGCCGGGTGCTGCCGGCCGCCGCCGCAAGGGTCTGGCAGTGCCGGTCCGCCCCGTCGAGGCCGCCGAGATCCGCGCCCCTGCCGGAGCCGACGCTGGTGACGAAGAACGTCATGTTGGCCCCGCCCGGGGCGGTCTGCGCCTGCGCGCCGGGCGACAGCAGCGCAAGGGGAGCAAGCAGGCACGCGGCGGCGTAGAGCTTCATCGGATCCTCCCTCGACGGCGGGCCCTCATGGGCCGGCCTCTCCGCCCGGGAGTGTAGCAGATGTCGGGCCGCCCCCGGCATGGGCGCTGACGGGGTAGGCCCCGCGCCGCCGGCAGAGCTGCGGTCGCCGGCATCCGCGGATGCCGGCGACGCCGTTGCGACGGGCCGCTCAGGCTCCGGCCTTCTTCACGAAGCGGTCGTCGAAGGTGGCGGCGAGATCCACCTTGGCGTCCTTCAGTTCCGGATCGAGCTGCTTGAGCATGTCCATGACGCTCGCCATGCCCTCGGCCGGCACGATGCCGGTGCGGGAATAGCTCTCCAGGGAGTTCTGCACCGCCTTGAGGTAGAGCGCCTTGTCGCCCAGGTGATATTCCGGCGGCACCGTGTCGGCCACGTCCTGGGGCTTGGCGGTCTGGAGCCATTTGAGGGACTTCATGAAGGCGTTGACCAGGGCCTGCGTGGTGCCCGGATTGGCGTCGATGAAGTCCTTCTTGCTGTAGAGGGTGGCGGCCGGGTTCGAGCCGCCGAACAGGGCCCGGGTGCCGGCTTCCGTGCGGGTGTCGATGAGCACCACGATGTCCCCGTCCGCCTCCAGCTTGGCGATCACCGGGTCCAGGTGCGAGATCACGTCGATCTCGCCCTTCTGCATGGCGGCCACGCCGCTGGCTCCCGAGCCGATGCCGATGATGGCGGCGTCCGAGGGCTTGAGGCCCGCCTTGACCATGGCGTATTGCGCCGTGAGCGCCGTGGAGGAGCCCGGCGCGGTCACGCCGATCTTCAGGCCCTTGAAGTCGGCCGCGGACTTCACCTGCCCGGCCTTGTCCTTCTTGACCGCGATCACGATGGCCGGGAAGCGGCCGAGCTCGGTGATGGCGCGCACGTCCTGGCCCTTGGCCTGCATGCGGATCGTATGCTCGTAGGCCCCGGTCACCACGTCCACGGAGCCGCCGATGAGCGCCTGGAGCGACTTGGCGCCGCCGCCGAAATCGTTGATCTCCACGTCGAGCCCTTCCTCCTTGAAGTAGCCCTTCCGCTCGGCGATGGTCAGGGGCAGGTAATACAGGAGCGGCTTGCCGCCGACGCCCAGCGTCACCTTGCTCTTCTCGGGCTTCGCCTGGGCGAGGGCGCCGGGGCCGATGCCCACTGCGAGGGCGGCCGCGCCCGTTCCGATGAGAAATGTCCGGCGTTCCATCCTGATCTCCCTGCTGGTTGGTGCAGCGTGTCGAAGCGACAGAGGATTGCCTAACCCTGCCCGTTTGTCGATGGGCCCGGCTGCCAGACCATGAGCCGCCGCTCCACCAGGGTCACCACCGCGTCGATGAGGATCACGAAGGCCGACAGGATCACCATGCCGGCGAAGACCCCGGTCACGTCGAACACGCTCTCGGCCTCGTGGATCTTGTAGCCCAGCCCCGCCGAGGACCCGAGATACTCGCCCACCACCGCCCCCACGAGGGCGAAGCCCACGGAGGTGTGCAGGGACGAGAACATCCAGGTGAGCGCGGAGGGCCAGTAGACGTGCCGCAGGAGCTGGCGCTCGTTCATGCCCAGCATCCGGGCGTTGGCCAGCACCACCGGGCTCACCTCGCGCACCCCCTGGTAGACGTTGAAGAACACGATGAAGAACACCAGGGTGAAGCCGAGCGCCACCTTGGACCAGATGCCCAGGCCGAACCACAGGGCGAAGATCGGCGCGAGCACCACCCGGGGCAGGGCGTTGGCGGCCTTGATGTAGGGATCGAACACGGCGGCCAGCAGGGCGCGCCGGGCGAACAGGAACCCGAACAGGATGCCGCCCGCCGCCCCGAACGCGAAGGCCAGGATCGTCTCCAGGAGCGTGATGCCCAGGTGCCGCCAGATCTCGCCGGAGGCGAACTCCTTCCACACCCGCGCCAGCACGTCCGTGGGGGTCGAGAAGAAGAACTGCGTCTGCTTGGTGGGCGCCAGGATCGGATAGGCGGTGAGCAGGTGCCAGATGAGCAGGAAGCCCAGGCCCACGGCCACCTGGAGCAGGACGAGTTGCAGCCGCTTCATGGGTTGGCTCCTTCACCCTGTGCGTAGGCCTTCTGCACCTCCGTGCGCAGGCTCGCCCAGATCTCCCGGTGGATGTGGTGGAAGGCCGGCTCGAGGCGCACCTCGGCGATGTCCCGCGGGCGGGGCAGGGGCACCGGGAACTCGCCGATGATGCGGGCGGCGGGGCCCGCCGACATGACCAGCACCCGGTCGGCCAGCGCGATGGCCTCCTCCAGGTCGTGGGTGACGAAGAGCACCGCCTTGCGGTCGGCGGCCCACAGGTCCAGCAGGAGGTTGCCCATGATCTGCCGGGTCTGGGCGTCGAGCGGCCCGAAGGGCTCGTCCATGAGGAGGATTTCGGGATCGCGGATCAGCATCTGGGCCAGGGCGACGCGCTTGCGCTGCCCGCCCGAGAGCATGTGCGGATAGCGGTCCGTGAAGGCCGACAGGCCGACCCGGCGCAGCCAGGCGCGCGCCTTCTCGTCGGCCTCGGCGCGGCCCACGCCCTTGGGCTCCAAGGCGACGCTCACGTTCTGGAGCGCCGTCTTCCAGGGCATCAGGGCGTCCTGCTGGAAGAGATAGCCCGCCCGGCCGTTGAGGCCCACAAGCGGCGTCCCGAAAACCTCCACCCCGCCGCCGGAGGGCCTGAGCAGCCCGGCGGAGGCGTTGAGCAGGGTGGACTTCCCGCAGCCGGTGGGCCCGACGATGGCGATGAACTCCCCAGGCATGGCCGCGAGCGAGATGGAGGTCACGGCCGTATAGCCGTTCTCCTTCGCCCCGAAGGTGATGGCGACGTCGCGGAGCAGAACGGCCGGGGAGGGGGGCGATGCGGGCATGAGAACGGGGGTTTCCCGCGCCTGTCGGCGGCGCTTGCGGCCATCCTAAGGGCTCGACCGTGGATGGCAAGGGCGGCCAGCCGGTCTGCCGGGTCGGGAGGTCGGGCCGTGCGCCGAAGCCGGTTGGAAACGCCGCCTCACCGAGGGCGTTCCGGCCGCCCGTTCGCGATCTCGCCCGCCGCCGGCGGCGGAGGAAGCGGCGGGGCAGAGCTTTCGGGCGTCCCGTCCAGGCGGCCCGGCGTCACCCCTTCGGATGAGGCCGAGGCCCCTGATCTGCCTCACCATCTGCCGAGCCGATTCGAGGCGCGGGCATCCTCCGGGGTCCCCTGCGGGCCCTGGTCGATCCCCGAGCCGGCGATGGCGCTCTCGATTCTTTCGGAGGCATAGGACCATGTGGCTTTCCCTGATCGATACAATGGGATTCGTGGCGTCGGGGCTGACGCTTGCGACCTTCGCGCAGCGCTCGATGCTGCCGATGCGGGTCATCGCCATCGCGGCCAACATCTGCTTCATCGCCTATGGCGCCGGAGGCGGATACCTGCCCGTCTTCCTGCTGCATGTGGTGCTTCTTCCCTTGAACGTCCTGCGCCTGAGGGCCGTCCTGGCGGACCGTTCCCGGGCCCGCGCGGATGAGCCCTATGGCGCACCCGGACCCGGCGAGGCCGGCTCCTCGGCCGGGTTGATCTGATTGGGGCATGGGAACGGCGGCCTTCTCCTGCGGGCCGGGCCTGCGGCCGTCCTCGATTCCGGCTCCCGGGCGCAGGGGCCCGCCAAACCTGCGGGGCGGCAGGGAAAAGCCGACGCGGCCGGCTCCGGGCAAACGACCCCAAGAGACGGCGTCCGACCCCAAGAGACGGCGTCTTCCAGGCGGAGGCCCTTCGAACACCCTTTCGTCGGCGCGCGCCCTTCGCTATGGTCGCGCCTCTTCAACGGCGAGGAGCAGGCGATGGTGGACATCGCGACCCGGGTCTACAACCACAACTGGAAGATCGACCCGATCGTCCGGTCCGTCCTGGATACGGATTTCTACAAGCTGCTGATGGCCCAGACGATCTTTCGCCGCCATCGCGACGTGAAGGTGACCTTCGGCATCCACAACCGCACCACCCGGATCCGCCTGGCCGACATCGTGGACGCGGGCGAGCTGCGCGAGCACCTGGACCATGTGCGGGGCCTGCGGCTCAGCCGGGGCGAGTCCACCTGGCTCAGGGGCAACACCTTCTACGGCAAGCGCCAGATGTTCTCCCCCGAGTTCATGGACTGGCTCGAAACCTTCCGGTTCCCGGAATACCTGCTGGAGAAGGAGGACGGGCAGTACGTGCTCACCTTCCACGGGCCCTGGATCGAGACCACCATGTGGGAGATCCCGGCCCTGTCGATCCTCAACGAGCTGCGCTCCCGCGGGGTGCTCAAGGACATGGGCAAGTTCGAGCTCCAGGTGCTCTATGCCCGCGCCATGACCCGGGTGTGGGAGAAGATCGAGCGCCTGAGACGGCTGCCCGACCTGTCGATCGCCGATTTCGGCACCCGCCGCCGCCACAGCTTCCTGTGGCAGGACTGGTGCGTGCAGGCGATGATCGAGGGCCTGGGCTCCTCCTTCCTCGGCACGTCGAACTGCCTCATCGCCCTGCGCCGGGAGGTGGAGGCGGTGGGCACCAACGCCCACGAGCTGCCCATGGTCTATGCGGCGCTGGCGGAGGGCGACGAGGAGCTGGCCAGGGCCCCCTATCGCGTGCTCGCCGACTGGCAGCAGGATTACGAGGGCAACCTGCGCGTGATCCTGCCCGACACCTACGGCACCACCAACTTCCTCCAGAGCGCGCCCGCATGGGTCTCGTCCTGGACCGGCATCCGCGTGGATTCCAAGGACCCCATCGAGGGCGGCGAGGAGGCCATCGCCTGGTGGGGCGAGCGCGGGCAGAACCCCAGGGAGAAGCTCGCCATCTTCTCGGACGGGCTCGACGTGGACGTGATCGAGCGCATCCACCGGCATTTCCGCGGGCGCATGCGCATCGGCTACGGCTGGGGCACCCTGCTCACCAACGATTTCCGCGGCCTTGCGGCGGACGGCAGGCTCGACCCGATCTCCATCGTGTGCAAGGTCATCTCGGCGGACGGGCGGCCCACGGTGAAGCTCTCCGACAACCCCACCAAGGCCATGGGACCGGGGGCCGAGGTGGAACGCTACAAGCGCGTGTTCCATGTGGGAGCACAGCGCGCGCAGCCGGTGCTGGTGTGATGGCCATGAGGATCGATCTCAACTGCGACATGGGCGAGGGCTTCGGCCCCTGGCCCATGGGAGACGACGAGGCGATGCTCGACATCGTGTCGTCCGCCAACATCGCCTGCGGCTTTCATGCGGGCGACCCTTCCATCATGTTCCGCACGGCGCAGATCGCCAAGCGCAAGGGCGTGGCCATCGGCGCCCATCCGGGCTTCAACGACCTGCACGGCTTCGGCCGCCGCGCGATCCGCGGCGACAGCCCTGCCGAGATCGAGCGCATGGTGGCCTACCAGATCGGCGCCATGCAGGCGCTGGCGGCGCTTGCGGGACACAAGGTCACCTACGTGAAGGCGCACGGCTCCCTCAACAACATGGCGAACGAGGACGAAAGCCTGGCGCTCGCCATCGCGCGGGCCATCAAGGGGGTGGACGCCGGCCTCGTCAACGTGTGCATGCCCGGCCTGCTGATGGAGAAGGCCTCCGACCGGATCGGCGTGCCCGTGGCGCGGGAGATCTTCGCCGACCGCACCTACGAGGACGACGGCACGCTGACCAGCCGCAAGAAGCCGGGCGCGGTCCTGCACGATCCCGAGGCCGCGTCCGAGCGCGTGCTGCGCATGGTGCAGGACAAAGCGGTGGTCGCCACCTCGGGCAGGCGCATCCCGGTGGAGATCGACACGATCTGCGTGCACGGGGACGAGCCCAGCGCGGTGGCCATGGCCCGCGCCGTGCGGGCGAAGCTGGAGGAAAACGGCATCGCCATCGCGCCCTTCGCGGGGCCTTGAGGCCGTGTCGTTCAAGGATCATTTTTCCGCCCGCTCCGCCGATTACGCGGCCTACCGGCCCACCTATCCGGCGGCGCTCGTGGATTATCTCGCGGGCCTCTGCGCCGCCACCGACCTGGCGCTCGATGCGGGCTGCGGAACGGGCCAGCTCTCCGTGCTGCTCGCCCGCCGGTTCACCCGCGTGGTCGCCACCGACGCCAGCGCGCAGCAGATCGACAGGGCCGAGGCGCGCGAGAGCGTCGAATACCGCGTCGCCCCCGCGGAGCGCAGCGGCCTTCCCGACGCGTCCGTCGATCTCGTGGCGGCCGCCCAGGCGGCGCATTGGTTCGACCTGCCCACCTTCTATGCGGAGGCGCGCCGCATCGGAAAGCCCGGCGCGATTCTGGCGCTGGTCACCTATGGGGTGATCGAGGCGGATGCAAGTATCGACGCGACCATCCAGCATTTCTACACCCATGTGGTGGGCCCCTACTGGCCGCCCGAGCGCCGCCACGTGGAGGAGGGCTACCGCTCCCTCCCGTTCCCCTTCGACGAATGGGCCGCGCCGCCGCTCGCCATCGAGGCGCAGTGGACGGCCTCCGATCTCATGGGCTACGCGGACACCTGGTCGGCGGCGCGGGGCGCCGAGAAGGCCCTGGGCCGCGAGCCCATCGAGGCCTTCCGGCGCGACCTCCTGCGGGCCTGGGGCGACCCGGACCGCCGCCGCACCATCCGCTTCCCCCTGTCCCTGCGGGTCGGGCGGATGTGAGGGGAGGGGCGGATCTTCGCGGCGCATCCCCAACACAGCCGCAGGAGCGGCGCCTCGGCCCCTTCCCGCCCGAGCCCGCATGGCAGCTCTCAGATGTTTGCACGAGCGAAATCGCCCGCATGTGCCATAAGGGCCGATCTCAGACGGTTCGGCCCCTGCCGGGCCGCCGCTCGCCTTCTCGCAAGATGACCTGGACGCCATGACCCCTCCCGCCGCGGAACCGCCGATCGCCAAGCCTTCCTTCATCGCCCTGCTCATCGGCGTCGCGGCCGTGAGTCCGCTTGGCATCAACATGTACCTTCCGTCCATGCCCGGCATGGCGCGGGCGTTCGGCGTCGATTACACCACCATTCAGCTGACCCTCTCGCTCTATCTGGCCGCCATGGCGGTGGGGCAGCTGATCGTCGGCTCCCTGTCGGATCGCTTCGGCCGGCGGCCCGTGCTCCTGACCGGGCTTCTCGTCTTCGTGCTCGGCTCGTTCATCTGTCTGTCCGCCCAGAACGTCGGCGTGCTGATCGCCGGCCGGGTCGTGCAGGCGGTGGGCGGCTGCGCCGGCATCACCTTGAGCCGCGCCATCGTCCGCGACCTCTACGGGCGCAATCAGGTGGCCAGCATGATCGGCTACGTGACCATGGGCATGGCGGTCGCGCCCATGATGGCCCCGACGATCGGCGGCGTGCTCGACACCCTCTACGGCTGGCGCGCCTCCTTCGCGTTCCTGATGGCGTTCGGAGGGCTCGCCCTGCTGTTTGCGTTCCGGTCCCTTCCCGAGACGAACCGCAATCGCGGCGCGGCGGCCTCCACGCGCGAGCTCTGGCTCAGTTACAAGAGCCTGGTGCGATCCCGCCTCTTCTGGGGCTACACCCTGGCGGCAGGCTTCATCTCGGCGGTGTTCTTCTCCTTCCTGGCGGGCGCGCCCTACGTGATGATCGAGCTGATGGGGCGCAGCCCGGCCGAGTACGGCTTTTATTTCGCCATGGTGCCGAGCGGCTACATTCTCGGCAATTTCATGACCGGCCGCTTCGCCGCCCGGGTCGGCCCGAACCGGATGATCCTCACCGGCACAGCCGTGGCGCTGGTGAGCGTCTCGGCCATGGCGGCGGCCTTCGCGGCGGGAATCCTGCATCCGGTCGCCCTGTTCGCGCCCATGTTCTTCATCGGCGTCGGGAACGGCCTGGTGCTGCCGAGCGGCATCGCGGGCGCGGTGAGCGTGAACCCGGAGGTGGCGGGCGCCGCGGCCGGCCTGTCGGGGAGCCTCCAGATCGGGTTCGGCGCGCTCGTGGCTCCCCTGATCGGCGCCATGCTCAGCACGACCGTCTGGCCGCTGATCGCCATCATGGCCGCCTGCTCGCTTCTGGCCATCGCCTCGTTCGGCCTGATCGCAGGTCAGCGCAAGCCGGCCTCCGGCCCGTGAACGGCGGCGGGCCCCGGAAGGGCCCCGACGCGCCACGGGCGTCCGCACCGGGATCGGGACCATGGCCTGCGCCGCGGGCCGTCAGCACTCTCTCACGCGCTGGAGGAGGGGCCCTTCGCCAACGCCCCCTCGATGAAATCGGCGCGCTGCGCAACACCCGCCTTGGGCAGGACCTCAACCGTGTAGCCAAGCGCCCGATAAGCGTCCAGCAGGCGGGAATACTCGTCTTCAGCGGCCCGAAAGTCGTGGCGCCGTTCCGGGTCCTTGACGTAAATCTCGGGCCAGGGCGGCGCGAGAAACACCTTTTGATGGTAGCGATGCTCCCGAGCCAGCGCCGCCGGAGCCGGTTCGCCCGTCAGGTGCTGGAGCGCAGCCGCCGCATCCACCAAGCCTCGGTCGAAGAACACCCACCCGTCCATGGCGGCGGCCAGGGCCCGATCCTCTAGAGCCATGGCGATGGCGCGACGCGCGAATGCGCTCGCGTCCTTCCATGGGAGCGCCAGCCCGCCCTCCCGCAGCTCTTCCTTGACGATGCGCCGGCCCGGCTCCTCGACAACCGCGTGGCCGCGCCTGCCCAGTTCGGCGAGCAACGCAGACTTTCCGCCCCCTGAACAGCCGGATATGACGACGAACCGCTCCATTCACTTCCTTCCAGGTATTGTCCGGTTTTATATGCGGCCTTCCACGACGTTCCAGCCGGAACAGGCTGCAAGCCTATCGGGACATTCCAGCGCGACCTCGTGCAGGCCTGGGGTGATCCGTTTCCCTGTCGCTGCGCGTCGGGTGGATGTGAGGTGAAGGGCAGGGCGGATGGCCCTTGCATCGGAGGAGCCGTTCCACCGGGTTCCCGATAGCGCATCGGCAGTCTAGGAAGCGCTCGAATCGCCCGATATCCAATCGCTCCAATATCTGACCTTCAAGCCTTCGCTCTCCGAGGCTGTCGCCATGGCGCGTTGCAGGTCCTCCTCGATCCACGCCTCGTCGAGGCGGTCTCCCGACATCGAGCAGACGATCAGGAGTCTGTCATTGAGGACCGCCGATAGGAAGCCTCTCAAAGCCTCTTCCTCGTCATCGCCGTAGCTTCCGACGAGCAGGTCCGGGTGCGTATGCCAGGGCAGGTCGGCAAAGCCGACGGCGATGCCGTCGTCGAACTGCTGGACGGACAATTTCAGAAGGCCGTCGGGAGTCGTGTGCTCTTCCAGGATCGTACCGTTCGCCATGGATCAGATCTCGACTGCAATATCCCCACCCTCAGCGGCTCAAGGCCCGTTAGAGACCTTCATAGGCTATTGCTCGTCCCTGGCCCTCCCCGCAAGGGGAAAGGAGGCGTCACGCCTTGATCGGCCAGGCTTTCAGGATGAGGGGAAAGGGTATCGTGAGCCCGCCTCTCACGAGCCCTGAAGCCGGCTGAGCAGGCGCTCGAGGTCCCTCAGGTTCGCGGCTCCGGTCTTTTCCAGCACGGAGCGCACCTGGGTTCGCACGGTCGAGACCTGCGAGCCGCGCTTGGCCGCAACGGCGCTCTTGGGGGCTCCGCCCGCCAGGGCGCAGGCCACCTCGGCCTCGGCGCGGGTGAGGCCGAAGAGATCCTGCAGCAGCCGGGCCCGCAGGGGCTCCTGCCGGGCGGTGAGGTCGCGAAGCAGGATCAGGGCCTGGCCCGCCACCCGTCCTCCCAGCTCGGCGGGCCTGTCCAGCAGGCGGCGCGGCAAGGGGGAGACGAGCGCCGCCAGGGCGGCCCCGCCCTCCGGATCCCGCAGCCGCACCGCCCCGCCCGCCGATCCGCCCAGGGCCGTCGCCCTGACGAGGGCCCGCAGGGCGTTGTTGTCCTCATGGTGGAGGGCCGCCGCCATCGCCTGCCGGGCGCCGTTGCGCACGGAGCGGATCGCAAGGCCCCCCGCCATCATGATCTCGGCGGCCGCGTTCGCCACCTGCACATGCATCTGAGCATCCACCACCAGGATGCCCGCCGCGAGGGCGTCCAGGGCGGCGAGCCCCGGCGGGACAGCGGCGGCGGCCGGCTTGAGCTGGTGGCGCAGCTGCAGGGCGCGCCGCAGATGGGGCAGGAGGCACTCGAGGAGCCGGGCGTCCATGGGCGTGAAGGGAGCGGCTCCCTCGGGCCGGTGGAGCCCGATGGGCATCATGCCGGCGGCGCCGAGGGGCACCACCGTGCCGACCACGTAGCGCAGCCCGAGGGGGCGGCCGAAATCGGCATAGAACTCGCTGCGAAGGAACTCCCGGTCCGGAACCATGTGGCCGCTGGTCCAGACCTTCGGGCATGCGCCGGTCCCGTTCTTCAGCACCGCCTCGGCGGCCCGGTTGGTCCAGAGATCGACCTTCCGGTAGTGGTTCCGGTAGGCGATCACCGCGTCGAGGGGAATGTCGGCGTGGTAGAGGATCTCCGCCTGCCCCGCGGCGACGTCGCCGGTCATGAGCGACGCGCTCTGAGCGCCCACGAGCCCCATCAGGCCCCTGCCGACCGCCGACCAGGGCGTGGCGCCGGTGGCTGCGTCATAGATCTGCTCCGTGAGCGCGAGCAAACGTCCATCAGACATGGAGTGACCCCTCCGTGACCATGGCGCCCCCGGGCGGCCGTTCCAAGCCTCGATCAAGTCGGGCCGGCAGCCGCCAAGCGCCACCGTACCATTTCGGCCGCCGCGCCGGCATCCACCGTTGGGGGGATGCGCGGCTTCCCTAGAGTTGCCAGTCTGGATGGGCCGGAGCCGAAGAAGAGCAGGCTCCACGGGGAAACGGACGGACGTCGTTCGGCAGCGCCGGATGGAATACCCGAACGACCCGACAGTAAAAATCGGCAGAGCGAGTATCGCGCCCATGTAAACCGGATGAGGATATGATGATGAAGCGCACCCTGTTCATGGCAAGTCTTGGCGTCCTGCTCGGAGCATGGCAGGCGAATGCCGGCCCCGCGCCCCTCGATGCGGATGCGGAGTGCAGATCGATTTCCGCGGCGGACGCGTCCGGGTGCGGCTGCGCGGGCCGCTATTTCGAGAGCAGGTTCGGCCCCGAAGAGGGAGCCGCCGCCCTCCACCTGGTCGCCCGCAGCTACGTGGCCGAACCTCGGGTCAGCCTCGCGAGCCTCTACGAGCGATTCGGGGCCGCCGGGCTCGACCGGGCGGCCGAGAAGGTTCTGGAGACCGGAGGCGAGGTGGCGTTCTACTGCCCCTTCGGCCCGCACCTGGCGGACTGACCATGCCCGTCACCCCGGCCGAAGCGGCGTTGGGCCTTTTCGCGATCTGCAACACGGCTCGGGTGTTCGCCTATGTGCCGCAGATCGTGAAGATCGGCCGCGACCGGCACGGGGCGGCCGCCATCTCCTACACCACCTGGGCTCTCTTCGCCCTGTCCCATCTCTCGACGGTCGCCTACGCGCTCCTGGTGGTGGACGACCCGTGGATGGCGGCCATGTTCGCCGCCAACACCCTGTGCTGCCTCGTCATCCTGGGCCTGACCGCCTGGAAGAGGGCGCTCTTCCGGGCGATCCGAAGCCACGCCGCCGTGGGGGAGCCGCCCCTGCATCCCGCCGCGCCCCTTGCCAACAGGCCCGCGCCGGAGCGCCCCGCCCAGGGGGATCATCCCCACCTGGCGGTGGTGGCGGGCGGGCGGGAGGCGCTTCTGCAGCCCCGCTGAGGGCCGGGGCTCGCCATGCCGTCGCGGCAAGGGGCGGCTCCCGCAGGGGGCGCGGCGGAGGCGGGCCTCCTAGCCTTCGAACGCCCGCGCCAGGAACGGCTCCAGCGCCGCCAGCGTCTCGTCCGGCGCTTCCTCGGCGAGGTAGTGGCCGCAATCGATGCCGTGGCCTTCCACATGGGCGGCCCAGTCGCGCCACACGGCGGGCACGTCGTACCAGAGCGCCAGCCCGTTCCTGAGGCCCCAGAGGGCCTGGACCGGGCAGGCGATGCGCCGCCCGGCCTGCCGGTCGGCCTCGTCGAGGCGCATGTCGATGCCCGCCCCCGCCCGGTAATCCTCGCACATGGCGTGGATGGTCTCCGGGTCGGTAAAGCAGCGCCGGTATTCGGCCAGCGCCGCCGGGTCGAACCCGGAGCGCCCGCGCCGGAGGTAGAACGCGTCCGGATCGGCCGCGATCAGGCGCTCGGGAAGCGGGTGGGGCTGGGCCAGGAAGAACCAGTGCCAGTAGCCCATGGCGAAGGCCATGTCCGTGCGCTCGAAATGCTCCAGGGTCGGCAGGATGTCGAGCACCGACAGGGACAGGACCCGCTCCGGGTGGTCCAGGGCCATGCGGTAGGCGCAGCGTCCGCCCCGGTCATGGCCCACGAGGGCGAAGCGCTCGAAGCCCAGCGCCTGCATGACCTCGACCCCGTCCCGCGCCATGGCGCGCTTGGAATAGGGCTCGTGGTCGGGATCGGTCGGCGGCTTGGAGCTGTCGCCATAGCCGCGCAGGTCGGCGCAGACCACCGTGTAGCGCCGGGCGAGCCGCGGGGCGATCCGGTGCCACATGGCATGGGTCTGCGGGTGCCCGTGGAGCAGGAGCACCGGAGGCCCGCTGCCCCCGTGGCGCAGGTTGATGACGGCCCCGGAGGTGGCGATCCGGCGTTGGGTGAAGCCCTCGAACATCGTCGGTCCCCGAATGCGGCAGGCGGCGCCTGTTCCTGATAGGGGAGGGCGGGGGAAAGCGCCAGCCTTGCGGCCGCAGGGGCGATGCGCCGCCGCTCCCGGGAAGCGGGCCTCATCCCTCCGCCCTCATCCTGAGGAGCAGCCGAAGGCTGCGTCTCGAAGGATGATCCAGGGAGCGTGGGAGACGCGACGGAACTCCCTCTCCCGTGTGGGAGAGGGTCACTCGCGTCAGCGAGCAGGGTGAGGGAAGGCCCTCTCCGAGAGAAGTACAGCCAGTGGTGAGCGGAAGCGTCGGCGCTTGATCCTGCACCGTCCCGCCCTCACCCCTGCCCCTCTCCCACACGGGAGAGGGGATCGGCGCTGCGTGTCCAGCCCCTGCCGCCGAGGCGTCGTCA
>DATHAU010000214.1:0-15754 GCA_035296545.1 Microvirga sp. | reverse complement strand
CGCGGCGCCCGCGCCGGCGTGCAGGAGCCATGCCGGGCGGGTCTCGAACAGGCGACTTCCAAGGTGGATGCCGGATGCGGCGGCGGCTCCCGTCAGGATCGCTCCCGCGGGCGCGACGCTCCAGAGGGTCAGGGTGAACAGATTGAATCCGGCGATGCGATTGACGGCCGCCACGAGAGCCACCGTCAGGGCAAGCGTCACGATGGCCGATCCCGCTACGCCCATATGGCCGCCAGGGTTCTTCATGGATCGCCCCGCTCCCCCTTGCATGGGCCCGTCATGCCAGCGGCGAGGGAGGCCAAGCCCACGCCCGGCCCTTGGCCCGCAACTTTGTTTCCTGGCCCGGCTTGTATGGGTATCCCGCCCTTTGGGCAAGGGGAGGGCGACGGGCCCGGGGCTCAGTTGCGCGACGGCGTGGTGCCGATCACGCAGCGGAAGCCGATGGAGCATTGGGGATTGTCGGCGGTGGGCACCCAGGCAGGCTCCGTTCTCTCCCCAAGGCCGCATGAACCTGCCGACCCGACATATCGGTCATAGGCGAGAGGACTCGTGTTGAGGACGACGGCGAGCTGCGCGGCGACGATGCCCCGCGCCTGACCGCAGGACAGCCGGGAGGTCAGGGGACGGCTCTGCGCGAGGGCCTCCGAACCCAGAGCAACGAGCGCCACGGAGGCAAGGAGGAACATCCGGGCGGCGGGGTATGGACCGAAGGGCATCGCGGTTCCTCTGCAAGGTCATGAAAGGCTTGACGGAGGGTGTCCCGAAAACGCGCGGGCGGAGGTGCTGCCCCACACGTTGGACGCGGGAGATGGCGCGCCTCGGTATGTGGTGGTGCGGACGGCGGGGGTCGAACCCGCACGGGCAAAGCCCGAGGGATTTTAAGTCCCTTGCGTCTACCAGTTTCGCCACGTCCGCTTCGGTCACGAGGGTTACCGGGCCGGGGGCCCGAGCGCAAGTCGTCCCTGGGCGATCAGCCGTGGGGCCGGAAGCCGTAGAGCCAGTCGTAGCGCCTGGTCATGCCTTCGGGACCGAGATGGCCCATGACGCGATCCCGCCCAAAGGCGACGAGCGGGCCCGCGTGATAGATGCGCCCGTTGCGGCGGGCCTCCCGCTGCACCCGACGCGCGCGCTTGAGCCGCTGGTCCTCGTAGGCCGAAAAGACCTGCGGAACGCTCTGCGAGCGCTGCCCCAGGAGGGACGCGAGGGCGGCGGCGTCCTCGATGGCGAGGGCTGCGCCCTGGGCCAGGAAGGGCAGGACGGGATGGGCGGCGTCGCCGAGAAGGGCGATGCGGCCGGCGGCGAGACGCCGGATCGGATGGCCGAACAGGGACCAGCGCAGCCATTCGGCGGGCCGGCTCAGGAGCTGGCGGAGCATGGGCGCGGCCGAGGCGTAGCGGGCGAGCAGGTCCTCCGCCTTGCCGGGCGCGGCCCAGCCCTCCACGGGCTCGGCATCCGTGTCGATGGCCACCACGTTGATCAGGCGGCCGCCGGCGATGGGGTAATGGACCACATGGCCCCGGGAGCCGAGCCAGAGGCCGGTCTCGTTGCCCGCCAGCTCCGCGGGAGCGGCGCTCCGGTCCAGGGTCGCCCGCCAGGCGACGGAGCCGTGGAAGGCCGGGAGGGCCTCGTCCCCGAGCGCCCGCCTGATCTTGGACCAGATCCCGTCCGCCCCGACGACCGCGTCGACCGCCAGGCTCTCCCGCGCGCCGCCCGCGCTGACCCAGGCGAGGGAAGCGTGGTCCGGCCCGCTCCGGACCTCCTCCACCGTGCGGCCCATGACGAGGCGGATCGAGGATTGGGAGCGGACGGCGTCGAGGAGGATCGTCTGCAGGTCGGCCCGGTGCGCGACCCAGTAGGGCGCTTCGTACCGCTGCCGCGCGAAGGGGCCGAGGGCGACCGCGCCGACGGGCCGGCCCGAGCCGATGCGGCGGACGACCACCCGCTCGGGCTCGGTGACGACGCGGCGAAGGGCGGCGCCCAGGCCGAGCCCGATCAGGATGCGGCTGGCGTTGGGAGAGAGCTGGAGGCCCGCGCCGACCTCGCTGAAGCCGGTCCGCCGCTCCACGAGGGTGACCGCATGGCCCTGGCGGGCGAGCGCCAGGGCCGCCGTCAGGCCGCCGATGCCCGCGCCGGCGACGGCGATCGAGAGCCCCGACACCTTAGCGGGAGGAGGGGCTGGTCGCGAAATCCGGCTCCCACACGCATTCCGCCGGGCGGGCCGCGTCGGCCTTCAGGGAGGCATCGTATTTGAACAGGGTCGAGCAGTAGGAGCAGATGGTCTCCGTGTCGTATCCCATGTCGATGAAGACGTGAGGGTGATCGAAGGGCGGGGTCGCCCCGATGCACATGAACTCCTTCGAGCCCACGTAAATGACGGGCACGCCCGGATCGTTGTGGAAGTGGGGATTTGCTTTGTCAGCCATGGCCGGTGCCCTGAAGGGGTGAAATTCGCGCGCACCATAATGGCCGAACGGCCATGCGCCTAGAGCGTTTTTCGGTGATGCGGATGCGCTGCGGCAGGGACCGGAAGGCGATTGCATCCCGCTTGAGGCGTGCTTAGGTTGCCCGGACCCGACACCCCGGCTCCAACCCCTCCGGTTCCATGCGGTACTTCAATTCCGACGGCGTGAGCATCGCCTATATCGACGTCCCGCCCCATCACGAGGGTCCGGGCGACCCGATTCTCCTCATCCACGGCTTTGCCTCCAGCCACGCGGTGAACTGGGCGAACACCCTTTGGGTCAAGACCCTGACGAGGGCCGGCTACCGGGTGATCGCGCACGACAATCGCGGGCACGGGGAGAGCGAGAAGCTCTACGATCCCGAGGCCTACCACTCCTTCGTCATGGCGGATGATGCGCGCCGCCTCCTGGACCATCTCGGAATCGAGCGGGCCGACGTCATGGGCTATTCCATGGGCGCGCGGATCACCGCCCACCTGGCGCTTGCCGCTCCCGACAGGATGCGCTCCGCCATCCTGGGAGGGCTGGGGATCCATCTCGTCGAGGGCGTCGGCCTGCCGCTGGGTATCGCAGACGCCATGGAGGCGCGCTCCCTGGACGAATTGACCGACCCCATGCAGCGCATGTTCCGGGCCTTCGCCGAGCAGACCGGCAGCGACCTCAGGGCGCTCGCCGCCTGCATCCGCGGCTCCAGGCAGGCTTTGACAGCGGCGGAGGTTGCTTCCATCCGGCTTCCAACCCTGGTGGCAGTCGGCGCCAGGGACGACGTGGCCGGGTCCGGGCCGGAACTCGCCCGGCTTCTGCCCCATGCCACGGCGCTCGACATCCCCGGCCGCGACCACAATCTTGCGGTGGGCGACAAGGTTCACAAGCAGGGCGTGCTGGACTTCCTGGCGAGCCGGCCCTGAGGGCCTGACGTTCCGGAAAGCTTCTCCCGTTTTCGAGGAGCGCTCCTTTGCCTATGCTGCCGCAGGAGGAACGATGACCCGACTCGACAGCGCGATTCGCCGGCTGACCGCTCAGCGGGACCTCCTGGACTGGGCCTCCACGGTGATCGCCCCCACGGGGCTGGTCCTCGAAATCGGGCTCGGCAACGGGCGCACCTACGATCACCTGAGAAACAGGCTGCAGGGGCGCGAGATCTATGCGTTCGAGCGCTCGCCCGCCGCCCACCCCGACTGCATGCCCCCGGAGGGCCGCCTGGTGGTGGGCGACATCTTCGAGACGCTGCCCCTGTTCACCGGGCGGCTCGGCGCAGGCTCCGCGGCCCTGATCCATATCGATATCGGCAGCGGGGACGAGGGGGCCAACCGGAGCCTGGCCCTGCGCCTGTCCCCCCTGCTCGAGGCTCTTCTTCAGCCCGGGGGCCTCCTTCTCGGGGACCGGGCGTTCCTCATGCCCCGTTGCCGGGACATCTCGGCCGATGCCGGGGTGCCGGAGGGGCGCTATTTCGTCTATCGGCGGGAGGACGCCGCCTAGCGCCCGGTGAAGACGGGGCTGCGCTTTTCCAGGAAGGCCTTGCGCCCCTCCGCCGCATCCGCGCTCTCGAAGCACAGGTCCGCAAGAGCCGCCGGGTCGACGCCCGCCCGGCCGAGCCCCACGGCCTCGTCGATCGCCGCCTTGGCCGCCCTGATCGTCAGGGGCGCGTTCCCGGCCATGTCCCGGGCAAGCGCCAGGACGGCGGCCTCCAACTCCCCATCGGGCACCACCCGCTGCAGGACGCCCAACTCCTTCGCCTCCTGCGCGCCGATCCGCCGGGCGGTGAAGAACAGGTCCCTGGCGGCGGGCGCGCCGATGGCGGCGGTGACGAGCTTCATGGCTCCGGGCGGGTAGCCGATGCCCAGGCGGGCGGCCGGGATGCCGAAGACCGCATTCTCCGAGGCCACGCGCAGGTCGCAGGACAGGGCGAGGCCGAAGCCGCCGCCGAGGCAGAAGCCGCGAATCATCGCCACCACCGGCTTCGAGCACCGGGCCACCGCCCAGAAGGCGGCCTCGTTGGCGGCCTCATAGAGCCGCCCCTCCTCGGCGTTCCGGCGCACGGTGTCGAATTCCCCGATATCCGCCCCGGAGGTGAAAGCCCCGTCGCCGGCTCCCCGCAGGACGACGACCCTCACGTCCGGATCCCCGTCGAGGGCGGCCATGATCCCGGGCAGCGCCTTCCACATGGGAAGATCGACGGCATTGCGCCTGCCCGGATTGTTGAGGGCGACGGTCGCCACGGAATCCTCGACGGACACCAGGAGCTTCGGCATATGCGCTGAAAGGACGTGAGGCATGAGTTCTCGGGACTATGGGAAGGGGCCGGTCTGTCTTATTTATGCTCATACCATGCGCTATGTCCCTCACCGTCAGGAGAGATCACCATGACCCAGACACGCATCAAGGCGGGAGCGCCGGGTTCGGTCGCCGGAACCGTGGACCCCATCTGGGATCGCCTGCGAATCGAGGCCGAGGCGGTGGTTCGGGACGAGCCGGCTCTGGCCGGCCTCGTGCTCGGCGCGATCCTTCACCAGCCAAGCCTCGAGGCCGCCGTGATCCACCGGGTCGCGTCCCGCCTGAACCATGGGGCGCTGCCGTCCGACATCATCGAGCAGACCTTCCTGGAGGCGGTCGGCGACGACCCGGCCATCGGGGCCGCCTTCCGGGCCGACGTCAACGCGGTGCTCGACCGGGATCCGGCCACCATGCGGGCCATCGAGCCCGTGCTCTACTTCAAGGGCTTCCACGCCATCCAGACGCACCGGCTGGCCCATTGGCTGTGGACCAGGGGGCGGCAGGATTTCGCGCTCTACCTGCAGAGCCGCTCGTCCGCCGTGTTCCAGACCGACATCCACCCCGGGGCGCGGATCGGGCGGGGCATCTTCCTCGATCACGCCACCGGCCTCGTGGTGGGCTCCACCGCGGTCATCGAGGACAACGTCTCCATGCTCCAGGACGTGACCCTGGGCGGAACCGGCAAGGAGCGCGGCGATCGGCATCCGAAGATCCGCCGGGGCGTGCTCATCGGGGCGGGAGCCAAGATCCTGGGCAATATCGAGGTGGGCCATTGCGCCCGGGTGGCCGCGGGCTCGGTGGTGCTCAAGCCCGTGCCCCACAACGCCACGGTGGCGGGGGTTCCGGCCAAGGTGATCGGCAGCGCCGGATGCGCCGAGCCGGCCCGCTCGATGGACCATTTCCTGTCCGAGATGGAAGGGATCTGAGGGCAAAGGCCCCTTTTCCGGGACCCAACGCGGCTTGCCCGCGTTGGCCGGGCGTGGCATCCAGCCCCTTTGGAATCGTGGAAAGGACTTGCAGTGGACAAGACGGAGATGGCGAAAGTCGAGAGCTACCTGCGCAAGACTTTCTCAAACCTCAACCTTCGGGTGGTCGGTCGTCCGAAGAAGACCGACTCGGCGGAGGTGTATGTGGGAGAGGAGTTCGTGGGCGTGCTCTTCCTGGACGACGAGGACGGAGACCGCTCCTACAACTTCACCATGGCGATCCTCGACACGGACCTCGAGGATTGATTGGCCGGTGCGGCAGACATCCGCCGTGAACTCTGCCGCGCGCCTGGGTCGGATCCGCGTCAACTCTTAACCCTTCGGGCCAGCCATGCCGATCTACAGCCTTGACGGAAACGCTCCCCTCCTGCCCCAGCCCGACCGCTTCTGGATCGCTCCCGACGCCCATGTGATCGGGCGGGTGCGCCTGGGGCTGGACGTGGGCGTCTGGTTCGGGGCCGTGCTGCGCGGCGACAACGAGCCCATCGACATCGGCGAGGCCAGCAACATCCAGGAAGGGGCCGTGCTCCACACGGACGAGGGCGCGCCGCTCACGGTGGGGGCGGGCTGCACCATCGGCCACAGGGCGATCCTGCACGGCTGCACCATCGGCGAGAACTCCCTCGTCGGCATGGGCGCGACGGTTCTCAATCACGCGCGGATCGGCAGGAACTGCCTGATCGGCGCCAACGCGCTCATCACCGAAGGCAAGGAATTCCCGGACAATTCGCTGATCGTCGGCGCGCCCGCCAAGGCGATTCGCGCCCTCGACGAGGCGGCGGTCGAACGCCTGCGCTGGTCGTCCAGGAACTACGTGGAGAACTGGAAGCGCTTCGCCAAAGGAATGAGGCGGATCGACTGATCCGCCCCGCATCCCGATTCGCAGTTCTCGCAGGAGCCGCCGGCGCTGCGCCTAGCGGTTGGCCGTGGTGGTCGGAGAGGTGGCGATGCCGCCCAGGGACACCCAGCCCACATGGTCCTGGCTCTCGCGCTTGATGTAGACGTAGCCGGTCCGGTGCCAGGGCAGGATCGACGAGGTCTTGTTGTCGAGCACGTAGTCGCCCTGGCTGGTGCGAATCACCAGAACGGCGTGGCCCTCGCCCAACTCGTCGATCACCACGGTCATGCGCATGGCGCGGCGCGGCAGGCCGTTCTCGGCCAGGATGCGGCGCTTGAGGAGCTGGAAATCCTCGCAGTCGCCCCGGCCGTCGTCGGGAAAGCCCCAGGTGTCCACCACGCCCCAGTGATCCGCGTCCGTGACGGCCTTGATGCTCGAATTGACCCGCTGATTCACCGAAACGATGGTCTTCCACACCTGCGGGGTGAGCTGAACCACCTCGGGCTCGGCCGCGCTGACGGCGCATTCGGAGGGGTGATTGTCGCAGAACTTGCTCCAGGCGAGGAGCGGCTTGGCCGAGCCCATGCTGGCGATCGCATTGCTGGCCGAGGGCAGGGACGCCGTGGTCTGAGCCTGGGCCGCCGGGCCCGAGACCATCAGGGCGAGGCCCAAAAATGCATACTTGACGAAACCACCCGAAAACGAAGACTTTCCATTTCGGCCGCGCAATCCGCCGTTCTTGAAATAATCGTGCCGCATGCCCCACCAGCTGGTTAATGTTCTTTTAACCAAACTGACATGGTTGAAATGAAGGCTCAAGAGGAAAGTAAAAGGTGAGTTAACGCGTCGCGCCTTTTTCGGTTCCTTATGGTTAAGAAAAAAACTTAATGCACAAGGAGTGATCAGGCCGCCTGCCGTTCAGGCACATGGCAGGGCGCCCGAGGGTTCGGTTTTGCTCGGCCAGGGGGCGGAATCGGCGCTCCCCGTCTCTCAACTCAAGAAAAGTCGGGCAGGTGCGAAGGCCCTGACCCCTCCCGCAAAGAAGGCACCGATGTTTCCACAGCCGCCCCGCGTCCGGGAGCCGATCCTCAACCTGCCCTTCGCCGTGGCCCTCGGCGTATTGGCTCTCCTGGGGATTCACCTGGTCCGGATGTTCCTGGAGGATGGTCCGGACTTCCAGCTGATGGTGGACTGGGCCGTGGTGCCCGCCCGCTGGTCGGTGGCCTTCGGGGGCGTCCGCGCCCAGGAGATCATCGCCGCCCTGCCGCCGGAAACCGCCTCGGACGAGATCATGATGAACTACGTCCGCTACGTCCTGGGCGACGAGGAGGGGCGTCCCTGGACGGCGCTGACCTATGCGTTCCTGCACGGCTCCTGGGCCCACGTGCTCATCAACAGCGTCTGGCTGGCGGCCTTCGGCACGCCCATCGTCCGGCGGTGCGGGGCAGGGCGGTTCCTGGTCCTGCTGGCGGCCGCGGCCATCGGCGGCGCGGTGCTCTACGCCTGGATGAACCCGTCCCAGGTCCTGCCGATGATCGGCGCGTCGGGCGCCGTGTCCGGCCTGATGGCGGCAGCCTCCTGGTTCATCTTCGCGCCTGCCACCTGGCACCCGAGCGGGCGGCTCACGCAGCCCCATGAGAGACCACGCGAGTTCCTGGGCCGGATGGTTCGCAACCGGCAGGTTCTGGTCTTCCTCGCCGTGTGGTTTGCGGCGAACTACATCTTCGCCCTCGTTCCCGTCCCGGGACTCGACGCGGGCATCGCCTGGGAGGCGCATATCGGCGGCTTCCTGGTGGGGCTGGCGATTTTCCCCTTCCTCGATCCGATCCCGCCGAAGCGGCGCAGGGTCTCGGCTTGAAAGCGCCACGGTTTCGCGGGATCATTTCGGCAACTGAAGCGGGATGGCTTCCCTCGTCCGGGCGTCGACGTCGGACCTGCGGGCGGGAGGGCGCCGGTCCCTCGGCTTCGCTCATCGGGAGGACAGCATGATCGTCAACCAAATCCTTTCGCTCAAGGGCCGCGACGTGGTGACCATCGCCCCGGACTGCACGGTGAGCGAGGCCGCCAGGATCCTTTCCGAGCGCAGGATAGGCGCTCTTCTGATCCGCGACGGGGAGCATGCGGTGTCCGGCATCGTATCGGAGCGGGACATCGTGCGCGCCGTGGCGGACCGGGGCGCGCAGGCCCTCGACGAGCCCGTCTCCCGCTTCATGACCGCCAAGGTGGTCACCTGCACGGGGGAGACCTCCATCAACAACCTGATGGAGCTCATGACCCAGCAGAAGTTCCGCCACGTGCCGGTGGTGGAGGGCGGCAGCCTCGTGGGCATCATCTCCATCGGCGACGTGGTGAAGGTGCGCGTGGAGGAGATCGAGGCCGAGGCCCAGGCGATCCGGGAATATATCGCGACGGGCTGATTCAGGCCTGCTGGCTCTCCTGCAGGAGCTCCATCAGGTCGGGCAGGGCGCGCTCCGTGGCCTGCCGGCCGAGGGTGATGCATTCCTGAGCGCGATGGAACTCGAACAGGCCCATCTTGGCGAGCTTGGGCGTCACCATGATGTCCGGCGGGTCGCCGGCGAGCCGCGAGCGGGCAATCCGGTCCTGGGTGATGTTGAAGGCGTCCACCATCACGGTGGCGATGCCGGGCGCATTGGGCTTGGGATGCCGCTCCGCCCGGACCTGGGGGAAGAAGCCCCAGCGCCGGGGCGCGGCTTCGATGGCCTCCTCGATCTCCTTCTCGTCGCTCTTCTCGTCCGAGTCGTAGGACTGGATCACCGTGCCGCGCACCCGGATCTCGCCGTTGAGGTTCACGCAGATCACGATGTCGGCCCCCAGCGCCCGGGCGGCCGTGATGGGAATCGGGTTGACCAGCGCCCCGTCCATGAGCCAGCGCCCGCCCACCATGACGGGATCGAACACGCCCGGCAGGGCATAGGAGGCGCGCATGGCCTGCACCAGGGGGCCGCGGGTGAGCCAGATCTCGTGGCCGCTCACCAGTTCCGTGGCGATGGTGCAGAACTTGATCGGCAGGGTCTCGACCCGGCGGTCCGTCAGGTCCTGGTCGAGCAGCCGCTGGAGGCGGCCGCCGGCGATGAGGCCCGCGCCGCTGAAATGGAAATCCAGGAGCCCCATCACCCGCCGCTTGGTGAGGGAGAGGGTGAAGGCCTCCAGCTCGTCGAGCTTTCCGGCCGCATAGCAGCCGCCGACCACGGCCCCGATGGAGCAGCCGGCGATCACGTCAGGGACGATTCCGGCCTCTTCGAGAACCCGCAGGACGCCGATATGGGCCCAGCCCCGCGCCGCGCCGCCGCCGAGCGCCAGCCCGATCCTGAGCTTCGACCGGGGCTCGCGCTCCGCCGGCGCCTTGATCTCCGCAACGCCGCCCCCGCCGCCGCCCGATCCGGCGCTGCGCCGCGCAATCCCGTCCCACAACATCGCTCAACTCCAAGGCCATGCTTATTCAAATCCGGATCAGATGAAGATCCCATGAATAACGCCCTACAGTTTCATTTAGGTCGAGCTTGCGGAAACTAAACAGTAGATCGCTCGAATGCCCTTTGAGACAAAAGGGTGACGATGACCGCAAAGGCGATCAGCAGGCCCAGCATGGCGCGCAGGCCCACGAGATCCGCCCCGAAGCCGATGATCGGCGGCCCCATGAGCAGGCCGCCATAGCCCAGGGTCGCCACCATGGCCACGCCCACGCTGGGGGCGACGCCCTTGGTCTGCCCGGCGGTGCTGAACAGGACCGGCACCACATTGGCAAGCCCGATGCCCACGAGGGCGAAGCCGAGGGTGGCGGACAGGGGCAGGGGCAGGAGCATGGCAAGGGCAAGGCCGAGGGCCGCCAGCAGCCCGCCGAACTGCACCGTGCGGATGCGCCCGAGCCTGCGGACGGCAAGGTCCCCCATGAACCGGCAGAGGGTCATGGTCAGGGAGAAGGCCGCAAAGCCCGCCACCGCCGCCTCGAGGCTCGCCCCGGCCACCGACTGCAGGTAGATGGCGGTCCAGTCCACCATGACGCCCTCCACGAGGAAGCAGAACATGGCCAGGACCGCCAGGGTCAGCACGGGCCCGCGGGGCAGGGCGAAGCCGTGCCCGTCGGCGGACCTCCCCGATTCCTCCATGGTGAAGAAGGCGGCCGCCAGGAAGAGGCCCCCCATGGCGAGGCAGGACAGGAGCAGGGTGGAGGCGATGCCGAAGCCCGTGGCGATGAGCAGGCCGGAGGCCGACGCGCCCGCCAGGCCCCCCAAGCTGAAGAAGGCGTGGAACGACGACATGATCGCCTTGGTCCAGGCGGTCTCCACCACGGTGGCGTTGGTGTTCATGGACACGTCCATGGCCCCGTTGCAGGCTCCGGCCACCAGGGACACGGCGGCGAAGACCGCGAGGTTGGGCGCCGGCCCGAGGCAGAGAAGGGCCGCCGTGAAGGCGAAGGCGGCAGCGAGGGTCACGGTCCGGCTGCCGAACCGGGCGGTCACCCCGCCGACCACGGGCATGAGCGCCACGGCGCCGAGGGAGAAGGCCAGAAGCGCGAGGCTGAGCTGGCTGTCGGACAGGCCGAGCGCCGCCTTGAAGCGGGGAAGCTGCGCCGCCCAGGTGCCGATGCCGAAGCCGTTGCCGAAAAAGATCGCGCTCGTGGCCGCCCGCGCCAGAAGAAGATCACGCTGTGTCATGGCAAGGCTCATAGCGGGTGCGGCCTCTCATTGCACCCGCCCGGAAGCGTATGGCAGCCCCGCATTCCGACAGGGGCGGCGGGCGCCCTCAGGCCATTGCGAGGCGAGGCTCGCCCCTTGCGGCCTCGACCCTGCGGTAGAAGCAGGAGCGCCGTCCCGTGTGGCAGCAGCCGCCGTCGCCCGCCACATGGACCTTGAGCCAGAGGGCGTCCTGGTCGCAATCGACCCGCATCTCCACCACCGTCTGGACCTGCCCGCTCGTCGCGCCCTTGTGCCAGAGCTCGCCCCGGGAGCGGGACCAGTACCAGGCCTCCCCCGTCTCAAGGGTGCGGGCCAGGGCCTCGGCGTTCATATGCGCCACCATGAGAAGCTCGCCGGTGGCGGCGTCGGTGGCCACGCAGGCGATCAGGCCGTCCGGGCCGAAGCGGGGCGTGAGGGCTATTCCCTCCTCAAGGTCGGCCTTGGAGCCGGGGAGGGGGAAGCCGTGGGCGTGTGACGGGCACATGAAGGGCCTCGGGGAACGGGGGAAGAGGAAAGCGCCTCAACCCTTACCGTGCCGCACCATGGTAAGGAAGCGCGCCTGCTCGGCCGGGTTGTTCTTGAACTGCCCGGTGAACTGGGTGGTGAGCGTGGTCGCGCCGGCCTTCTGCACGCCCCGCATGGACATGCACATGTGCTCCGCCTCGATCATCACGGCGGTGCCGCGGGGTTCGAGGGCCGCCTCCATGGCGGCGGCGATCTGCGCCGTCATGGTCTCCTGGGTCTGGAGGCGGCGGGCATAGACCTCCACGAGACGGGCGAGCTTGGAGAGGCCGACCACGCCCTTGGTGGGGTAATAGGCGATGTGCGCCATGCCGAAGAACGGCACCATGTGGTGCTCGCAATGGGAATGGAAGGGGATGTCGCGCACCAGGACGAGATCGTCATAGCCTTCGACCTCGGCGAAGATCTTGTCGAGAACCTGGCCCGGGTCCTCCTTGTAGCCCGCGTAGAACTCCTTGAACGCCTTGGCGACCCGCTTGGGCGTGTCGCGCAGGCCCTCCCGCTGCGGATCGTCCCCGGCCCAGCGGATCAAGGTGCGGACAGCCGCTTCGGCCTCCTCCCGGCTCGGGCGGTCGTCGGGCTTGTCGGCGGCTGCGGGCAGACGCGTGGACAAGGACTTAACCACATCGTCCATGTGGAGCCTCTTTCTTTGGTCTTGAGTAGGAAGCTTTTGGCTTCCGCCGTTTCCATTCCCATTCGTACAGGGCCAACACGCGGCCTTGTCGCAAGGTTCATTCACATCGCCTATATATGGGTCGGAAGCCCTCTTGCCATGTCATAGGCTCAAATGCTGGACGAGATCTATAACCGGCGCATCCTCGAGCTCGCTGCCGATATCCCCCGTCTCGGGCGGCTGGCGAGCCCCGACGCCTCGGCCACGGCCCGTTCCAGGCTCTGCGGCTCCACCGTGACCGTGGACCTGGCGATGGAGGGCGACGTGGTGACCGCCTTCGCCCATGAGGTGAAGGCCTGCGCCCTCGGCCAGGCCTCCTCCGCCATCATGGGCCGCCTCGCGGTGGGCTCCACCGCCCGGGAGCTTCGCGAGGTTCGGGAGGCGGCAAGCCGCCTGCTCAAGGCCAATGGCGAGCCGCCTCAGGGCAAATGGGAGGACCTGAAGGTTCTGGAGCCCCTGCGGGACTACAAGGCCCGCCACGCCTCCGTGCTTCTCACCTTCGATGCGGTCGTCGACGCCCTCGACCAGATCGAGGCGCGGCGGATCAAGAGCGCCGGTTGATGCCGGGCCCCGCCCAACGGGCGGCCCATTGGGCGATCCGCGGCTATCAGCTCAGCCTCTCGGGCATCATGGGCCGCGGCTGCCGCCACCTGCCGTCCTGCTCCGAATACGCCGACGAGGCGATCCAGCGCCACGGCTTCTGGCCCGGGGGCTGGATGGGCTTTGCCCGGATCTGCCGCTGCGGGCCCCTGGGCACCTCGGGGCTCGATCTCGTGCCTGAAACGTTGCCCGCCGGGTCCGCCTGGTATAAGCCCTGGGCCTATGGTCGCTGGCGGGGCGTCAACGCTCCCCCGATCGCCTGCGAAGCAGTCGAACCTGACGGCGGCTGATTTCGCCTTTTTCGTTCAACACCCCGTCGGTCCCGCTTACCTGCTCCGTTGGCAGGAGTGAGCCAGGAGGAAGATGACCATGATCACCCTGACATTCCCTGATGGCGCCCAGCGCCAGTACCCCCCCGGCGCCACCGGCCGCGAGATCGCGGAGGGCATCGCCAAGTCGCTGGCCAAGCGCACCGTCGCCATGGCGCTCGACGGCGCGGTGACCGATCTCGCCGATCCGATCACCCGGGACGCCAGAATCGAGTTCCTCGGCCGCGAGGACCCGCGGGCCCTGGAGCTGATCCGGCACGACTGCGCGCACGTTCTGGCGGAGGCCGTGCAGGAGCTTTTTCCGGGAACGCAGGTGACCATCGGCCCGGTGATCGAGAACGGCTTCTACTACGACTTCGCCCGCGACGAGCCCTTCACCCCGGAGGACTTCGCCGCCATCGAGGCGAAGATGCGCGAGATCATCGCGGCGGACAAACCCTTCACCAAGGAGACCTGGAGCCGCGACAGGGCCAAGCAGGTCTTCGCCGAGAAGGGCGAGGCCTACAAGATCGAGCTGATCGACGCGATTCCGGACGGCCAGGACCTCAAGATCTACTTCCAGGGCGACTGGTTCGACCTCTGCCGCGGCCCGCACATGACCTCGACGGGCAAGATCGGCAACGCCTTCAAGCTCATGAAGGTGGCGGGCGCCTATTGGCGCGGCGATTCCAACAACCGGATGCTGACCCGCATCTACGCCACCGCCTGGGCGTCCCAGGCGGATCTCGACGCCTACATCCGGCAGCTCGAGGAGGCCGAGCGGCGCGACCATCGCCGCCTGGGCCGGGAAATGGACCTGTTCCACTTCCAGGAGGAAGGGCCGGGCGTCGTGTTCTGGCACCCGAAGGGCTGGACGGTGTTCCAGGAGCTGATCTCCTACATGCGCCGCCGCCTGAAGGGCATGTACCAGGAGGTCAACGCTCCGCAGATCCTGGACAAGTCGCTTTGGGAGACCTCCGGTCACTGGGGCTGGTATTCGGACAATATGTTTGCCGTGAAGTCGGCGACCGCCTTCCTGCGACCGAACGATCCGGAGGCGGACCAGCGCATCTTCGCCCTCAAGCCCATGAACTGCCCCGGCCATGTTCAGATCTTCAAGCATGGCTTGAAATCCTATCGGGATCTGCCCGTGAGGCTCGCGGAGTTCGGCGCGGTTCACCGCTACGAGGCATCCGGTGCTCTGCACGGGCTGATGCGCGTGCGCGCCTTCACGCAGGATGACGCTCACATCTTCTGCACCGAGGACCAGCTGGAGGCGGAGTGCCTCAAGATCAATGATCTGATGCTCTCGGTCTATCGGGACTTCGGCTTCGAGGAAGTCGTGGTGAAACTCGCCACCCGGCCGGAGAAGCGCGTCGGAACCGACGCGATGTGGGATCACGCCGAGGGCATCCTTCGGCGCGTTCTCGACCGGATGGCGGCGGAGTCCGGCGGCCGCATCAAAACCGGCGTGAACGAGGGCGAGGGAACGTTCTACGGGCCGAAATTCGAGTACACCCTGAAGGACGCCATCGGCCGCGAGTGGCAGTGCGGCACCACACAGGTGGACTTCAACCTGCCGGAGCGGTTCGGCGCTTTCTATATCGCCCCCGATGGCGAGAAGAAGCAGCCGGTCATGGTGCACCGGGCCATCTGCGGCTCCCTCGAGCGCTTCCTGGGCATTCTGATCGAAAGCCACGCCGGCCATTTCCCGCTCTGGCTCGCGCCGGTGCAGGCGGTGGTGGCCACCATCACGTCCGAGGGCGACGAATACGCCCGCGAGGTGGCGCGGGCGGCCGAGGCCGCGGGCCTGCGCGTCGAGGCGGATCTTCGCAACGAGAAGATCAACTACAAGGTCCGCGAGCACTCCCTCGTGAAGGTGCCGGTGCTTCTCGTGGTGGGCCGCAAGGAAGCCGCCGAGCGAACCGTGTCGATCCGCCGCCTCGGCAGCCCCGACCAGAAGAGCATGGGCCTCGACGAGGCCCTGAAGGCGCTCGCCGCCGAGGCGATCGCCCCGGACCGCCGGGGCGTCGCAGGGCCGGTGTCGGGGCCCGAAGGCCACGCGACCCTCGACGGCCACCATGTGGTCGAGCGGACGGTGGCCTGATCGGGTGAGGGCCGCCGAGCCCTTTCCGCTCAGGGGAGGGGGAAGGGCGCGGCGCTTGAGCGGATTCCCTTCCTGGCGGGCTGACACCCGCGACCGCTTCGTTTCGGCCGGGAATGACACTGAGGCATCAGTACAGTGTCATCCCTGGCGAGCGAAGCGAGGGAGGGGGAGCGCGTGCAGGATAGAGCGCGCTTTTTCCCCTCCCCCTTGCGGGGAGGGGCAGGGGTGGGGGTCGCAGGGTCAAAGCTCTGCGCTCCAGCAAGAAGCTCGAAGGCCGCTACAGCGCC
>DATHAU010000213.1:0-5118 GCA_035296545.1 Microvirga sp. | reverse complement strand
GCGGAGCGTCCAGGGGATGAACCCGGACCATCTGGCAAGGCAGTCGAAGCGAAGCAGGAAAGTCGATCCACCGATTTTACCTCTCTCGAACCAACAATTCTTGGATCAACAGTGCGGAGCAGAATCATTCCGCCTCAAACGGCCGCCAGAGGCCAAGCCGTTCAGCCCGCTCGGGAGACTGCTCCGGCAGCTCCTTCACAAAGGACTGCCCAGCAAAGCTCGCCCCCGCGTCGAGCCGGCACTCGAGAGGAGGATGCCCGCAAACTGGCTCAGAATTATCTGAGCGTCTGGTCCGCGCCGAACCGCCAGACGCTTCAGGCCACTCCCGCGTTTTATGGCTCCAAGGTGAGGTTCCACGGCCGCTCCATGAGTTTGACGGCGCTCCTGGCCGAGAAGCGGCGCTTCGTTCACCGGTGGCCCGACAGAAGCTATCGTTACGAGCCCGGAGCAATGGACGTGAGATGCGACGACGCCGGCGAGTCATGCATCGTTCGGTCCACCTTCGGCTTCGACGCCTCGAACGCCAGGCTCGGTCGCCGCTCGCGGGGCGTTGGGGCCCATGAACTGGTCGTGAGCTTTGCGGACGACCGGCCTGTCATCACGTCGGAGAACAGCCGGGTTGTCAGGCGGGGAAGCCGCCTATGAAGAGCCTCGCACATCTGAGATGCCCCGCTGGCCGATTGCTGCTTCGCCTCACGACAGCTGCCGTCCGATCAGGGAAGCAAGGTTAGCTCCTGAGCCGCGAAGGATCACTAACGATCAGTGCTGGAGATCGGACGTGCAGGGACGAGGCCATCCAAAGTCCTTCCGGGGACCAGGTGCGCGGCAACCTTCACTGGGCGACCAGGCGGCGGGTCCGGCACACAGATCTCTCGCACGCGCGCTCACGGCAGCGATGCTGGGGATGCTCGTAGGCTCGCAGGTCCTCGTCGCGCAGGAGCTGCAGAGCAGGAGCCCCCAGCGCCAGGATGCCCAGACGTCACAACTATCGGCCGAACCCCTGCCTCAGCGCGAGACGGGTTCCGACAATGCTTCGAGCGTTTTGCTGATGCTTGGAACCTCGCCGGAGCGGCGGCAGCTTGCAGCGGAGCTTGAAACCCTTATCGAGCAGGGCAATTTCGAGGCAGCCCAGGACCGCCTTTACACGGCGATCGAGATCGGCTCCCTGGCTGTTCTCCTGACTGACCGGCTGAGAGATCCCGGGTTCCTGGCGGGCCTCAAAACACTTGGGAGCCGGGGTGAGGAGCGCCCGAAACCTCCCCCGGCCGTTCCCGAAGAAGCTTCAGGTTCGGCCACGGATCGCGCGAGTCCGGGGCAGCCGCCATCTCATGTTGCCGAACTCGCGGAATTGAAAGAGGCCAAGGAGCGTGAGCAGCAGCGTGCCGACGCCATCGCGCGGGAGCTCGCCACAGCCAACGAGGAACTTCACGCGCTGCGGGCGCTCAGGGAACGGGACGCTCGTTCCGCCACCGACGCCGCAGGGCAGCTGACGGAATGGAGAGGGGCATTTGAGCGGGAGCGGGAACGGGCTGATGCTGCTTCGCGGGAACTCCTGGCTGCAAGGGAGGAGCATCGCGCCCTCCAGGCAACGCGGGAGCAGGACTCCGCTCTCCTCGCGTCCAGCCAAAAGGAGCTCGGCGAGTTGAAGGCGGAACTCGAAAAGGAGCGGCAACGGAATGCCACCGCTGCCGCTGCAATCGTCAAGCAAGAACGCTCTCCTGAAACCGAGATCGATGGCCCCGGTCAGGCCAGCGGCGCCGCCCCTCCGTCCGTTTCGGCGCCAAGCACAACCGCATCGATAGCTGCACCGGAGAGGGCCTCACCTCCCGCGAGCTTAGGCCGGCTTCGTGGAGTGCCGAATGTCCTCACACCATCCACACTTCTCCTGCAGGGCCGGCGCATTCGCCTGTTCGGGGTTGAAGCCGCCGGGGATGTGGGCAGCACAAATGAACTCACCCGCTACCTGGGCGGACGCGAGGTTGTTTGTGACCTAGCGGCTCGACCGGACATCTACCGGTGTCAGGTTGACGGAAAGGATGTGTCGTTGGTCGTGCTGTTCAACGGCGGCGGACGCGTCACATCGGATGGAACGGCCGAACTCAAGAGCGCCGCAGACAGGGCACGGTCCGCAGGCGTCGGGATCTGGAACAGATCCGCCTCCAGCAAGTGAAAGGCCGCAACAAGCGCGCCGCCGGGCCCGGCGATGCCGCCCGCGGCACTTGCGCATCCGCATGGCGGCCCGGCGTTGCAGATGCCTGTCAGGCATACGACGTTCCGCTCGCCTCAGTTCTCGTTCCGCCTCCGGCTCTTCGAACTGTCAAGGCTATTGAGATCCGCCAGGCAATAATGCGTGAAGCCGACGCAGGTGCCGAGATCCGCAATCGTATTGCCGCGACGCACATCCCGCGGCCCTCCAACCGGTTCATTGGTGAGGAGCTCGGCCAGGGCATTCATGATCACCTCCTGGTTCCTCAACACGGCCCGCAGCATCTCTTCATGTTCTTCCGTCATCGGTGACCTCAAGCGTTGGTCGTGTGGCAACAATGCTCATCGCCCAAGCTCCACCAAGGGTGCTTCGACATGTGATCCAATAAGGTTCGCGTTCCGGATTGAGGTAAGGCCCAATCAACCTTGACAGCGTGCGATCGATCCTGAGGTGCGATCGGCGATTCCAGCACACTTACCTCCAGCAAGATGAACGGTTGCTGATGAGCGCGTTTGGCTTCGTTCATCTACTCCGTTGCCGGCCTCAAAATCCGCGGGAGCTTGGCTTCAAGCCTCTTCAACGACGGCGCCCGATGATATCCTGCCATAAGGAAGCCACGCTCTACGACGAATACTTCTGGATCGACCCGTCTTCGCAGGAGAATGGCATGTTGTCGGTATCCTTCCGCACATTGAGCACCGCGCTCTTCTCCTGTTTGCTGCTCGGGCAAGCATCCGGCGTTGCGCGAGCAAATCCCGGCTGGGTCGACCCGCCCGGCAGTGGGGGCGACATCGCCGCGGCCGAACCGTCAGCATCGCCCAGGTCTCCCCGGCTGCCCGCCGAGGGAGAGCAGGTGAGCGATCAGAGCAATCTGAGAGCGCAGGACGCCCAGGCGCTCGCCATGGACTATCTGGACCTCTGGTCCGGGTCGAACCGCATGACCCTTGCCGCAGCCTCATCGTTTTATGGGCCTGTTGTGATGTTTCATGGCCGTGAGAGAACGCTCGGCTCTGTGCTGGCGGAGAAGCGCCGCTTCACGGAGCGCTGGCCTCAACGGACCTATCGCTATCGACCGGGGACAACGATGGTGGCGTGCGAGAGCGACGGAACCCGTTGCACGGTTTGGGCCATCTTCGATTTTTCAGCCACCAGTTCCGGCGAGGGCCGACGCTCCCAGGGGATCGGAGAACACGAACTTGTTGTCAGTTTATCCGGAGGCAGGCCCGTGATCGTGGCCGAGACCAGCCGGGTTCTCCAGCGCGGGCGGTGAGGAACCACTGACGCCTGGCGCGGCCGTGTCGCACAGACCGGCAGATGGGGCTGAGCCGCAGCATCCTCCGACGCTTTGCTTGAGGCAGGGCGGCGTGCCTGGTCTGGTCGGCACAATCATGTGAGGTGGGGATACGGCTGTCCTCGCGCCGCATTTCGGGCGCGGTCCATGGGCGGGGGCTTTGCCCTTGGCTTTCCGAATCACGGGGCCGGCAATCATGGCCGGGCCGGATCGGCAAAAGCCTGCTCGGGAAGGAAAACTGGGGGAAGGACACACAGGAGATTTGCGCCCCCTGTGTGTCCCGGCATTATCTCGCCGTGTAGAACGCCGCGGGCGTATCCACAAAGCCAAAGCTAAATCAATGACTTAGCGGGCGACCACGGCGAGGCGACGGCAGTGACAATGAGACACTGGATCACCTCCTTTCGTTGTTGACGGGAAAGCCCCATATGGGGTGAGAAGACATGAACGGAAGAGGGCCGCGGTGCGGCGTTCTGCCTCCATCTTCGACTCCTGAGATTTTGACCCCCATGACCGACCTTCCGGCCCCCGTGGGCCGCCGCCGAACCTTTGCGATCATCTCCCACCCGGACGCGGGCAAGACCACGCTCACCGAAAAGCTGCTGCTGTTCGGTGGCGCGATCCAGCTTGCGGGCGAGGTGAAGGCCAAGAAGAACCGGGTCTCCACCCGGTCCGACTGGATGGGCATCGAGAAGGAGCGCGGCATCTCGGTGGTGACCTCGGTCATGACCTTCGAATACGGCGCCTGCGTCTTCAACCTGCTCGACACGCCGGGCCACGAGGACTTCTCGGAGGACACCTACCGGACCCTCACGGCGGTGGATTCCGCCATCATGGTCATCGACGCCGCCAAGGGCATCGAGGCGCGCACCCGCAAGCTGTTCGAGGTGTGCCGGATGCGGGACATCCCCATCGTGACCTTCATCAACAAGATGGACCGGGAGGCGCGCAACCCCTTCGACCTCCTGGACGAGATCGAGAAGACCCTGGCGCTGGACACCGCCCCCGTCACCTGGCCCATCAGCCAGGGCAAGGGCTTCGCCGGCACCTTCGATCTCAGGCGCAACCTCGTCCGGCGTATCGACACGGACGACGAGCCGACCCCCGTATCCGGGCCCGACGATCCCAAGCTCCTGCGCCTGCTCCCGCCGGAGGAGGCGGACGCGTGGCGGGAGGAGGTCTCCCTGGCCCAGGAGGCCTGCAAGCCCTTCGATCTCGAAGCCTTCCGCGAAGGCCACCTGACGCCGGTGTTCTTCGGCAGCGCCCTGCGCAATTTCGGGGTGCGCGATCTCATCGACGCACTCGCCGCCCACGCGCCGCCGCCCCGGGGCCAGGAGGCGGACAAGCGCCTGGTCGAGGCGGGGGAGAGCCGCATGACTGGCTTCGTGTTCAAGATCCAGGCCAACATGGACCCGAACCACCGGGACCGCATCGCCTTCATGCGCATCTGCTCCGGCCGGCTCCAGCGCGGCATGAAGGCGAAGCTCGTGCGCACGGGCAAGCCCATGAGCCTCAACACGCCGCAGTTCTTCTTCGCCCAGGACCGGGCCATCGCGGACGAGGCCTGGGCCGGGGACGTGGTGGGCATCCCGAACCACGGCACCCTTCGCATCGGCGACAC
>DATHAU010000212.1:0-5603 GCA_035296545.1 Microvirga sp. | reverse complement strand
CGGTCCTCCAGAAGGGGCGTTTGCCTGCTCACATGATCGAGGAGGCCGCTCCAGGTCCTGCCCACGTGCTCGAAGCACCGCCGCGTTGCGACAAGACACAGGTTGGCCACATCGCCTTCGATCATCTGCAGCCCGGCATAGCCCCCGGCAAAGAGGAAGACCTCGACCGCGCCCTCGAGGGAGCGCTGCTGCCTCCTGTCCAGGATGTAGTGGGCCTTGAAGCCGATCAAGTCCTCCGCCGTTCCCGCAGGCGGCCGCTTGGCCCCTCTGACGTCATGCTTGCCCGTGGCGAGGAACAGCGTTCGGGCGCAAAGCTCCCCAAGCTCCCCCGCGTCGGCGCGGATGCCGGACTCATCGGCCGAGATCCTTCGCACCGCAGGGCCCCGGACGATTCTGGCGCCGCTCGAAGCGGCCCGGTCCAGCAGGACCTCGTCGAGGATTTTCCGGGAGACGCCCCGGGCCGTGAAAGGAAGACCGGCCTCCGCGGTCGCCCGGCCATGGATCAGCCGCACCGAGGCGATGCGGCTTGCGCCGAGATCGTCCAGGCTAACCCCCAGACGGGCGAGGTAGGCCTGCGCCTCGATGCTCAGAAACTCGCCGCAGACCTTGTGCCGCGGCGCGGTCTCCCGCTCGATCAGCAGGGCAGGGCGACCCGCCTGAGCCAGGATGCAGGCCGCCGATGCGCCCGCAAGACCGCCCCCGACGATCACGATCTCTTCGCCCGCGCCCTCCTTCACCGGAGCCGACTCACGCAGAGACGAAACGGCACGTGCCATCGGATGGAAGCCTCCGACGGCGAGAGCCCGGCCGCATCGAGGATCCGCCGCCAATCCTCCCGCCGGAAGCTGCGGGCGATGGAGACCGGGCCGTCATGCTGGACGAAGCGATGCCAGCGGGCGAGGCGGGACAGAAGCCGGAAGCCGTGAAAGGGGATCGGATGCCGGTGCAGATCGGCGATGAACCACCCGCGGGCCGCGACCCGCTCCATCCATCGAACGAAGCCCACAAGCTGCTCTTCCGAAAGGTGATGGGTCGTCTGCGAGCTGATCACGAGATCGATGGGACGCTCCGGCTCGAAGGCGAAGACGTCGCCGGTCCGGTACTCGATCCGCATGGCGTCGGGCGTTGCCGCGCGGGCGATCGCCTCGCTCAGGGGATTGAGGTCGACGCCCATGAGATCGACCGGCCGGCCGCTGCGCCGGCTCCACGCATGGATGCGGCGCAGCAGGTCCCCGTGACCGTAGCCCACGTCGAGAACCGTCACGCGCTCATGGGGCTTCAGGTTGCGGGTGGCGCCGTCGAGCCATTTCAGGATCGGGCGATGGGTCAGCGTCAGGGCGTTGACCTTCGCCAGGTCCTCCAGGCACGCGCGGTAATCCTCGAGGCTGACGGCCTCGGTGTCCATGAGCTCCGTCTCGGGGCTGCGTTGAGCGAAGGACCGGCCCATGATCCCGCTAGCCTACGAGGTCGAAGCGGAACGTCTCCGCCACCAACCCCGGCCCGAACGCCATTCCGATTCCTGCGGAGGCCGGAGCCGCCTGCTTCAGGATGCGCTGGAGGACGAACATGAGGGTCGCGGACGACATGTTGCCGAAATCCCGCAGCACGCCCCGCGACCATTGCAGGGCGTCGGGGCCGAGTTCCAACCCTTGCTCGACCGCATCGAGGATCGTTCGACCGCCCGCATGAACCGCCCAGACGTCGAAGTCTTCCTTGTGCTGCCCGCGCAGGATTCCCTGGTCGTCGTTGCGCATGGCCTCATGGCTCAGCGCCCTGGCGATCCTGTGCGGGACCTCGCCCGAGAGGGTCATCGTGAAGCCGGATTCGCCGATGCGCCATGTGATGAGATCCCGCGTGTCCGGTATGGTCACGACGCGGAAATCCTTGAGCGCGATGCCCTCGGGCTCCGCCGAGACGAGGCTCGCCGCGCATCCGTCGCCGAAGAGCAGGGCGGCGAGAATCACTTCGAGATCGGACGTCTCCTGCAGGTGCAGGGTGCAGAGCTCGAGATTGACCACCAGAACCTTCGCGGACGGCTCGGAGCGCACGATGTGATGCGCGGTCTTCAGGGCGTTGACCGCGGCCGCGCACCCCATGAACCCGACCATCGTGCGTTCGATGGAAGGGTTCAGCCCCAGGCGCTCCATGAGCTGCTGATCGAGCCCCGGCGCGGTGAAGCCGGTGCAGGACGTCACCACCATGTGGGTGATGGAGGCGCGCTCCGCATCGATGTCGAGGGACTCGACGGCGCGCCCGGCGAGCTCGACCGCGTGCGTCTCGAAGCGGGCCATGCGGGCGGCCGTGCCGGCAAACTCCCCGGCCCGGTAGAAGCCGTTGCGGTCGGCCGCGATCTCGCATTCCTCGTTGGGTTCGAGGGTCGAGTAGCGGTGTTCGATCTCCGCGCGCTGGGCCATCCGCTTCATGAGAAGCTTGGCCTTCCGATCCGGGAGAAACTGATCGACGAAACGGATGAAGGTCTGGTGGACATCGTGCTCGGGAACGGCCGAACCAATCCGGTTGATGTACGCAATCGTCACAAAAGCCACCCCGCTGACACGTGAACCCTCTGGTGAACACGCCATGCCTCACATGCGTTCGTTCCCTGAGACAAAGAGCGCATCATATCTCACTGAACGCAGGCACGAGCGCCTGCACCGGGTCAGATAGGGCGGGCCGATCCGGCCGCCGACCACCCCACGAAGTTGTGTTCGACGGAAAACAACGCGCTCAGCTTCGCCGTATCGGGGAGGTGCGTCGGCCCTCCCGGCGAGGCCCTATCGGCCGGAGGGCGGGGGAGGGAGCCGGCGCAGGACCTCGGTGAGCGCGTCGGTGATCTGTCCCAGCACCAGGGGATCCACGTTGCCCGTCGTGTCGCAGGCCTGATGATAGCAGGGGTCGAAGGGTTTCTCGGCGGTCCCGCCGAACCGCTCGGCCTGGCCTGCGTTCTTGGCTCCGCTCGCGCCCGTGAAGAGGCCGATGGTCGGGACGCCTGCTGCGGCAAAGGACGCATCGTCCGATCCGAAGCCGCGCCGGTATCCGGTCCGCTCCTCCGTGGCGAGGCTGCGCTCGTCGAAATAGCCCTTGAGGGCCTGGACGGTCGCTGCCGCAAGGTCGGTCTTGTTCTCCTCGATCACATGGATGAAGCGCGCGAAATTGGGGGAGCCCACCATGTCCAGGTTGATGTAGAGGGCGATGCGGCGGCGCTCGTCCTCCGGGAGCGCGCCCACATGGTGCCGCGAGCCGATGAGGCCCCGCTCCTCCGCCCCCCAGAACGCGAACCGGATCGGCATGGCGGTGGCGGGCTCCCTGGCGAGCCGCAGCGCCGCTTCCAGCACTGCGGCCGAACCGCTGGCGTTGTCGTTCATGCCCGGGCCCTCGGGCACGCTGTCGAGATGGCCTCCGACCACCGCATATCCGCCGGTCCCGCCCCGGTCGGCGATGACGTTCCGGGTGGAGCGGGCGCCCGTCTCCACATCGACCTTCACGCGCACGGTCGCAGGGGTGGCGCTCTGGGCGGCGGCCGCGAGCCTGCGCCCCATTTCCGTCGTCACGCTCAGAACCGGGATCGCCGCGGGCGTCGAGAGCCGTCCGGTGAACACGTCCGTCTGGCCTTCGATGCCCTGGTTCATGATGATCACCCCGACGGCCCCCGCAGCCTGCGCGTTCTCCACCTTGGCCTGGAACGGGCAGGTGCCGCGCCGCACCAGGGCGATCTCGCCCGCCGCGAAACCGGCGAAATCCTCGCGCTCGCAGCCGCTGGTGGACCCCGGCTGGAAGCTCTCCGCGAGGCCGAGATCCACGGACCGGAGCGGAGCCGTCACGTCGCCGGAGCCCGAGTTGCTCAAGCTGCGCAACGCCTCCCGCGGGGTGGCGAAAGGATCGGGGCCGGCCGGTCCCAGCACGAGAGCCGGAGGGGAGCGCTCCTCGGAATAGGGGAACGTGAACTCTTCGAGACGCACCTGGTAGCCCGCGCCCCGGAGCTGATCGGCCACGTAATCCGCCGACCGGTCGTAGCCGGAGGTCCCTGCCGCCCTGTTGCCGCCGTTGGCCGTCGCGATGTCCTGCAGCGCCTGGACGTGGCGAAAGGGGTCTGTGACGCCTCGGGTCGAGGCAAGCCCGACCTCGGCCTGAGACGCCGCTGCGCCGGCAAAGGCGAGAAGGGCTGCGGTCAATGCCGGACGGATGCCGGGAAGGAAGGGCGACACAGCATTCTCCTCAAAGGTCTTGCGGGCGCTGCGGGAATATCGAACGTCCCTGCGCCCGGACAAGGGCGGCGCCCGCCCGATCCCGCGAACGTGAAGCTGTGGGGATCGGCCTGGCCGTGGTAAGGCTGCCTTCGGGCGGCAACGCCACGAAGCGACCACATCCCTCCCGTTTCTAGATCCCCCGTGACCTGGAGAGAGCAAGATCCATGGCGAAAGCCGATTTCGCGGGGGTGCTGGTCCCCGCCATCACCCCCTTCGACGCCGGCCTTGAGCCCGATGCCCCCCTGTTCCTGAAAACATGCCGCTGGCTGCTCGACCAGGGAGCCAATGGACTTGCGGTGTTCGGCACCACCAGCGAGGCGAATTCCCTGTCGCTTGGCGAGCGCAAGGCCTTGCTCGAAGGTCTTGTCGCGGGAGGCGTCGATCCCTCGCTGCTCCTGCCCGGCGCCGGGCTGCCTGCGCTTCCCGACGCGGTGGAGCTGACGCGGCACGCGGTTTCCCTCGGCTGCGGCGGCGTGCTGATGCTGCCGCCGTTCTATTACAAGCCTGTCTCGTCCGACGGCCTCTTCGCCTTCTACGCGGAGGTGATCGAGCGGGTCGGTTCCTCCGACCTGGGATTGTGGCTCTACCATATCCCGCAGATGACCGGCGTCGGGATTCCCCACGACCTGATCGAGCGCCTGATCAAGCGCTATCCGCAGACGGTTCTCGGCATCAAGGACAGTTCGGGGGATTGGGCGAACACCGAGGCCATGCTCGCCCGCTTTCCGGGCTTCCGCATCTTCCCGAGCTCGGAAGGCGTTCTCCTGAAGGCGCTCCGCCTCGGGGCCGCCGGCTGCATCACGGCGTCCGGGAACGTCAATGCGGCGGCCATTCGCCGCCTGTTCGACCACTGGACCTCGCCGGAGGCGGAAGCTCTCCAAAAGCCCGTGGCGGCCGTGCGCGACGCGGTCTCGGGCTATCCCCTCATCCCCGCCGTCAAGGCCGTTCTCGCCACCCTTTTGGCCGAGCCCGGGCTTTCAACGATGCGACCGCCGCTGACCCCTCTGACCGGGGCGCAGGCCACGGAACTGATGGGCAAGCTCCAGGCGGCCGGGCACGCGCTTGCGCCCGGGCGTCCCGGCTGACGCCCGGCGTCGGCACGGCATCATCCCGATCCAAACCGTTGCCGCCCAGCGACAAGCTGCCTTTGTGCAGTGCAGCAACCGATCCCGATCTCGGGCGTTGTGTTCTGGACCCCAAAGGAGAAAACATGCGTAACGAAATGACAGGAGCCGATCCGATCTTGCGCCGGTTCGAGGGCGCGGCCACCGCCGGCGCTGCCATGACGGATCGGATGCCGGAGGCTTCCCCCGCACGGGAGCGCCCACGCCGGGACCACCGCCGCTCCAACCCGTC
>DATHAU010000211.1:0-5586 GCA_035296545.1 Microvirga sp. | reverse complement strand
CCGCCGGGCTGGGAGAGATTGCGGAAGTAGACGTAGCTCAAGGAATGGCAGGAGGCGCAGACCTCCCGGTAGACCTTGAAGCCGCGCTGGAGCTGGGCCCGGTCGAACTTGCCGAACGGACCCTGGAAGGTCCATTTGACCTGCGGCGGCACGGGGGTCTCGCCGGCCGCGAAGGCGGGAGCCGACAGGCCGAGCAGGGCCGCGGCGAGGAGAAGAGTACGCTTCATCATGGTGTGTTTCCCCAGCGCTCGCGATCAGCCCTTGGACTGCGGTTCGGCATTGGCGCCGACCGGCATGCCCGCCCCGCCCTTCTGCACCCCCATGACGGATTCGAGGATCGAATTCGGCAGGGGCAGCGGACGCTCGACGAAGCCGAGCACCGGCAGGACGATCAGGAAGTGGGCGAAGTAGTAGACCGTGCAGATCTGGGCCGCGAGGGTGTAGTAGCCCTCCGCCGGCTTCGAGCCGAGCCAGCCGAGAAGCACGCACACGGCCACGAACACCCAGAAGAACTGCTTGTAGAGCGGGCGATAGGCGGTGGAGCGCACCCGCGACGTGTCGAGCCAGGGCATGAACACCCAGATCACGATGGCGCCGAACATGGCCAGAACGCCGCCGAGCTTGTCCGGGATGGCGCGCAAGATGGCGTAGAAGGGCAGGAAGTACCACTCGGGCACGATGTGCGACGGGGTCACCGCCGGGTTGGCCGGAATGTAGTTGTCCGCGTGGCCGAGATAGTTGGGGATGTAGAACACCCAATAGGCGAAGAAGATCATGAACACCACGACGGCGAAGATGTCCTTGATCGTGGCGTAGGGGGTGAAGGGCACCGCGTCCTTGCCCGACTTGATCGGAATGCCGGTCGGGTTGTTCTGGCCCGGAACGTGCAGGGCCCAGACGTGCAGGATCACCACGCCAGCGATCATGAAGGGCAGGAGGTAGTGCAGGGCGAAGAAGCGGTTGAGGGTCGGGTTGCCCACCGAATAGCCGCCCCAGAGGAAGCTCACGATGGTCTCGCCCACCAGCGGGATGGCCGAGAACAGGTTGGTGATCACCGTGGCGCCCCAGAAGCTCATCTGGCCCCAGGGAAGCACGTAGCCCATGAAGGCGGTGGCCATCATGAGGATGAAGATGATCACGCCGAGGATGTACAGAACCTCGCGCGGCGCCTTGTAGGACCCGTAATAGAAGTTCCGGAAGATGTGGAGGTAGACGGCGATGAAGAACATCGACGCGCCGTTGGCGTGCAGGTAGCGCAGGAGCCAGCCATAGTTCACGTCGCGCATGATGTGCTCGACGGACTGGAACGCCATGCTGGCGTTGGGCGTGTAGTACATGGCCAGGAACACGCCGGTGACGATCTGGGCGACGAGCATGAAGGCCAGGATGGCGCCGAAGGTCCAGAAATAGGTCAGGTTCCGCGGCACCGGGAACGCCACGAAGGAGGAATGGACGAGGCTGGCTACCGGCAGGCGGCTCTCGAACCACTTGCCGAAAGAGCTCTTGGGAACGTAGGTGGTGGGATGCTGGCTCATGATGATCGCCTGATCGCTTGAGATCGTCGCGGAGGATTACGCTGTGGCTTCCTGCCCGATGGTGAGTTGCGTATCGGACGCGAAGGTATAGGGCGGAATCGGCAGATTGATCGGCGCGGGACCGCCGCGGACGCGGCCGGAGGTGTCGAACACCGAGCCGTGGCACGGGCAGAACCAGCCATTGTATTCACCCTGCTGGCCGAGTGGTACACAGCCCAGATGGGTGCAGTTGCCGTAGACGACAAGCCACTGGGCCTTGCCCTCTTTGACGCGGGCCGTGTCAGGCTGCGGGTCGCGGAGCGATGCCACGTTCACGTCCTCGGCGGCCTTGATTTCTTCCTGGGTGCGATGGCGGATGAAGATCAGCTTGCCGCGCCAGAAAACCTTGACGATCTGCCCTTCGGCGATGGGCGTCAGGTCGACATCCACGGGCGCACCGGCCGCCACAGTCGCCGCGTCGGGCGCCAGGGACTGGATGAACGGCCATACCAGGGTTGCTCCGCCGACGGCGGCGGCTGCGCCCGTGGCGATGAAGAGGAAATCGCGCCGTGTCGGCTCAGCAGCATGAGTGGTGGTGTCGGCCACTTGGCTCTCCAGCATTGATCAAAACGAGAACCGCGCGCTTCAATGCCGTGGAAGCCTGGCATTCGGCGCAATGCTCTCGGGATTGAGGAAGCACATGCGCCAACGCGCGCGCAATGCGACTGGGAGTCGCCGCGCGGGGGCTCTTTGGCACGGCCAAGGCCGCCTGTCCATAGGCGGATGGGAGATGTTCCAGCCTGTTTTCACCTAAGTGTCAGCCGTTTCCTCGACGCCGAGGAAGCCTCCCGATTGCCGCCGCCAGAGCCGGGCGTAGAGCCCGCCGCCTTTCAGGAGTTCGGCATGGCTCCCCTCCTCCACGACCCGGCCCTCCTCGATCACGATGAGCCGGTCGAGGGCCGCGATGGTGGAGAGGCGGTGGGCGATGGCGATGACGGTCTTGCCCTCCATGAGGGTGGCGAGCGACTCCTGGATGGCGGCCTCCACCTCGGAGTCGAGCGCCGAGGTGGCCTCGTCCAGCACCAGGATGGGCGCGTCCTTGAGGATGACCCGGGCGATGGCGATGCGCTGGCGCTGCCCGCCCGACAGCTTCACCCCCCGCTCCCCCACCTGCGCCTCGTAACCGCGCCGCCCGCGATGGTCCTCGAGCTCCATGATGAAGTCATGGGCGTGGGCGAGGCGCGCCGCCTGCTCGATCTCCCGGTCGCGGGCGCCTAAGCGGCCATAGGCGATGTTGTCGCGGATCGACCGGTGCAGGAGGGAGGTGTCCTGGGTCACCACCGCGATGGAGGCCCTCAGGGAATCCTGGGTGACCCTGGAGATGTCCTGCCCGTCGATGAGGATGCGGCCCCGCTCCACGTCGTGCAGCCGCAGGAGCAGGGACGTGATGGTGGTCTTGCCCGCCCCGCTGGTGCCCACGAGGCCGACCTTCTCGCCCGCGCGGATGGTGAGGTCGAGGCCTTCGATGACGCCCTCGTCCCGGCCGTAATGGAACGACACGTTCTCGAACCGCACCTCCCCTTGCGTCACCTGGAGCCGGGGGGAGCCCGGCGCGTCCACGATCCCGTGGGGCCGGGCGATGGTCTCCATGCTCTCCTGCACCACGCCCACGTTCTCGAACACCCCGCGCACGGTCTGCATGACCCAGCCCGACATGGCCAGGATGCGCATCACCAGGGACAGGCCCGTCGCGGCCTCGCCGCTGGTCATCAGCCCGCGGGTCCACAGGACCACGGACAGCGCTCCCGTGGCCACGAGGAGCGCGCTGTTCATCAGGGTGAGCACCGCCGACACCCCCGTGATGAGCCGGAAGGAATCGAGGAAGGCCCGGGTATGCGCCCCCAGGGCGTCGCGCACGGCGGAGCGCTCCTCGGCTCCCCTGGCGAACAGCTTGACGGTGAGGATGTTGGTGTAGCTGTCCACCACCCGCCCCACCAGGGCCGAGCGGCTGTCGGCCACCTTCAGGGAGCGCCTCTTGGCCCGCGGCACGAAATAGCGCAGCAGCAGAACATAGCCCACGATCCACAGCCCCATGGGCAGGGCGAGCCAGGGGCTGATGGTGGAAAAGACGCCCAGCGTCGTGAAGGCGAAGATCGCCACGTAGAGCAGGGTGTCGAGGATCGTGACGGCGATCTCGCGGATGGAGCCCCCCGCCTGGGTGATGCGGTTGGCCAGCCGCCCGGCGAAATCCGCCTGGAAGTAGCTCAGGGCATGGCCCAGGGTGTAAACATGGGTTCGCCAGCGGATCAGGTTGGTGGTTTGCGCCACCAGGATCTGGTTGGTGATCACCTCGTGGGCGAAATGCAGGACCGGCCTCAGGAAAAGGATCAGCCCGCCGACGAGCAGCAGAGACGTGCCGTGCTCGGCCCAGAGCCGGTCCGGGGTGGAGCGGGCCAGCAGGTCCACGAGCCAGCCGAGCAGGATGTAGAGCGAGGACTCGAACAGGCCGACGATCAGGGAGGCGACGAACAGGACCGCGAGCCAGGACTTCACCGGCTTGAGGTAATGCCAGGCAAAGGCGCTCACCGAGGCGGGGGGCGTCCGGCTCTCGTCGAAGGGCGCGAAGGGGTCGACCCGCTTTTCAAACCACTGAAACATCCCGGTCCCTGCCCGTCCCCGCCTCTCGCCCCGCCCGCCCGATGCTTTAACACCACCGGCGACGAAGCGTTCACTTGACTTGGGACGCCTCCTGCCGCGATGAGGCACCTATGCCCCGTCTCGCCATCTATCAACCGGACATCCCGCAGAACACCGGCACGATGCTGCGGCTGGCCGCCTGCCTGGGCGTGCCGGTGGAGATCATCGAGCCCGCGGCCTTCGACGTGTCCGACAGAAACCTGCGCCGCTCGGGCATGGATTACCTCCGCCATGCGACGATTGCGCGCCACATCTCCTGGCGCGCCTTCGAGGCCTGGCGGCGGGAGGGCGCGGGGCGGCTGGTGCTGGCCACCACCAAAGGCGCGATGCCCTACGCGGATTTCGTCTATGAGGCCTCCGACATCATCCTGGTCGGGCGCGAATCCGCCGGCGTTCCGGAGGAGGTTCACGCGGCCGCCGACGCCCGGATCGTCGTGCCGATGCGGCCCGGGATGCGCTCCCTCAACGTGGCGGCGACCGCCGCCATGATCCTCGGCGAAGCCCTGCGGCAGACCGGCTCCTTTCCCCAACCCGAAGCGACAAGCCCATGACCGATCCCGCGACCGATCCCATGACCGATCAAGCCGCCGTCGAGCGCCTGCAAACGGACGCCCCCGTCTGGTTCGCGTCCCTGCGCGACCGGATCTGCGCCGCCTTCGAGGCCCTGGAGGATCAGGCGGCGGGCCCCCTGCCCCCGGAGGCCTCCTCGCCCGGACGCTTCGAGCGCACCCCCTGGGAGCGCACCGATCACAACGGCCGGCCCGGCGGCGGCGGCGTCATGTCCATGATGGGGGGCCGGGTGTTCGAGAAGGTGGGCGTGCACGTGTCCACGGTGCATGGGGAGTTCGCGCCGGAATTCCGCGGCCAGATCCCGGGCACCGACCAGGACCCGCGCTTCTGGGCCTCCGGCCTCTCGCTCATCGCCCATCCGTGGAACCCCAACGTGCCCACCGTTCACATGAACACCCGCTTCGTGGTGACCACGAAGCCGTGGTTCGGCGGCGGGGCCGACCTCACCCCGGTGCTCGACCGGCGCAGGAGCCAGGACGACCCCGACGCGGTCGCGTTCCACGGGGCCATGCGGGAGGCCTGCGAGCGCCATGCCCCATCGGTGTCCTATGAGAAATACAAGGCCTGGTGCGACGAGTACTTCTTCCTCAAGCACCGGGGCGAGCCCCGCGGGATCGGCGGCATCTTCTTCGATTACCACTGGACCGGCCGCCCGGACGAGGATTTCGCCTTCACCCGCCACGTGGGCGAGGCCTTCCTGGCGGTCTATCCCGAGATCGTGCGCCGCAACGTGGGGCAGGGCTGGACCGAGGCGGACCGCTTCGAGCAGCAGGTGCGCCGCGGGCGCTACGTGGAGTTCAACCTG
>DATHAU010000210.1:0-3308 GCA_035296545.1 Microvirga sp. | reverse complement strand
GATCCCTGCCTCCCCGACCATCAGCACCGCTTGGCCTTCCCCAGCAACAGACTGGCGCCATCGCTCCAGGACCAGCGCCAACTCCTGATCGCGCCCGAACATGGGCAATGCGCGGTCCGGCTGACGTGCCGCGAACCGGCTCTCCGCCAAATGGGGGCGAAGAACCTCAAAGCTGTTGACCGGCTGATCCAACCCTTTGAGGTGGATCGGACCGAGATCGCGCAGATCGAAGATGTCGCCGAGAAGCCGGCGTGTCCCGGCAGCAATCACCACGGCACCGGATGGGGCAACTTCCTGCAGCCGTGCTGCTAGGTTCGGCGTTTCGCCGACCACAGCTTCCTCGCGGGCTGCACCCTCGCCAATGAGATCTCCCACGACAACAAGACCGGTGGCGATCCCCACCCGAGCCGCAAGCGGGTCTCCGAACGGTGTAGAAAGCCGTTTAACAACTTGAACGATCGTTAGGCCAGCCAGCACGGCGCGCTCAGGATCGTCCTCGTCCGCACGGGGCCAGCCAAAATAGGCCAGGACTCCATCTCCCATGAGTTTAGCAAGGTGCCCTCCCAGGCGGGCAACCTCACCGGTGACGGCATTCTGGTAGGCGTGCAGGATCTCCCGCATCTCCTCAGGGTCCAGGCGAGACGAGAGAGCCGTTGAGCCCACTAGATCGACGAACATGACGGTCAGCTGTCGCCGCTCGGCTTGAGGCATCACGGACGCTGGAGGCGGGCTGCCTGGCGGATCCGTTGACGACCCTTCAGCTGGCTTGGTCAGCTCCGAGATCGCAGCCAGAAGCCGCTTGCGATGCCCGAGCGACAGAATGCCGAGTTCGCGCAGGTCCCCGTCGGTCAGCGTCTGGAGCAGGCTTGCGTCGATGTCGTTGCTACGGAATGCCTGCTCATACTGACCAAGTCCTAGGCCTTGCAGCCACACTTCTACGCCTGCCGCATCCCTATCCATTTCAGGACCTCGCGGGTCGTTCGCGATGTAGTCTACGCAATTTGACGCGATTTTACATAGCGCGCGGCACGGAGCACACGCTTTTATAACAGGTCTAGGCGTGGTTTCAGGCAAACTTCCATGTGAATGTAAACTTGACCGAGGATTGTAGGCGTATCACAGGCGTTTGCCAGAAAGATAGTCTCCAGACGAGACGCTAGGGTATCGCTGAGTCAAGGTCTTCTCCATTACTATTGCCAGTCTTTGTTCTTGCCCCACAATTACGGTTTGGCTGCACCTGTCGGCCAAGGCGGTCGGCAATCTGGAGCCCACAGGGAGGAGCGCCTATGAAACGCCGTCAGTTCTTGGCCACTGCAGCAGGCGGCATTGCTGCCAGCGCCCTAGCAACTCCGGCTACTGCCCAATCCATGCCCGAAGTGCGCTGGCGCTTGCAGTCGGCCTTCCCGAAGTCGCTCGATACGCTCTGGGGAGGGGCGGAGCTGTTCTGCCGTGTTGTTTCGGACCTGACGGACGGTCGCTTCCAGATCCAGCCCTTCGCTGCAGGCGAGATAGTCGGCACCTTCCAGGTCGCTGATGCTGTAGGAGACGGCACGGTTGAGGCCGGGTATGCCACCACGTACTACTATGTCGGCAAGGATCCCACGTTCGCGCTTCCCTGTGACATGCCATTCGGGCCCAATGCCCGCCAGAAGAACGCGTGGATGTACCATGGCGGCGGTCTGGATCTATGTAACGAGTTCTTCGCCAAGCACAAAATGTACGCGGTTCCGGCCGGCAACACCGGTGCTCAGATGGGCGGATGGTATCGGAAGGAGATCAAGACCGTTGCAGACCTGCAGGGTCTGAAGATGCGCATCGGCGGCCTCGGAGGGCAGGTGCTGCAGCGGCTTGGGGCTGTTCCGCAGCAGATCTCCGCGGGTGACATCTATCCAGCTCTCGAGCGCGGCACGATTGATGCGGCAGAGTTCGTTGGGCCCTATGATGATGAAAAGCTTGGCTTCAGCAAGGTTGCTCCCTTCTACTACTATCCTGGCTGGTGGGATGGCGGCCCAGTCATTCACGCGATGATCAATCTTGAGCGCTGGAACACGCTCCCTAAGCTGTACAAGGCGGCGGTTCATGCAGCTGCGGCGCAGACGAATGTTGATACACTGGCCAAGTATGACGCCCGCAATCCGGCAGCGGTTCGCCGATTGGTTGGAGCCGGAACGCAGCTACGCCCCTTCAGTCCGGAGCTCTTAGAGGCTGCCTTCAAAGCCTCGAACGAACTCTATGACGAGATCTCGGCCAAGAACCCCGATTTCAAGAAGCTTTGGGACAGCATCCGTGCTTTCCGGAATGAGGAGTATCTCTGGTTCCAAATTGCAGAGTACGCCCACGACAGCTTCCTGATCCGTTCCCGAGGGAAGTAGTCTGCCGAAGGTGGCAGCGAGACCAGCGTCCTCGGACGTACTGTTGGCGATGCTTAAGGGCCGTGCGGGCACTCCCCGGCACGTCGGAAGCACATGTTTGAAGCCACTCCAACTCGGCAGCAGAGCTGCTACGCCTCGTTTGGATCTTAGGCCTCACGGGCAACGCAGAGGTGTACCGCTCCCGATCAAGAACCACCTGCTAGGCCGGATCGAAACTGAACGAGCAACTGTAGGCGCACTCCGCACTACCCTCAACCCCGATCCTTGCCGCCATGACGACCCTGGAAACGTCGGTTTTTGGCACGTTCCGGAGGTACGCCGAACTTCTGCAAAGGCCCGACAAGTGGACCTTCATTTTGTTCGCCCAACGTTGCACTTTGACCGAGGTCGTGTGAAAACGCGAATTCGAGTGACACGTGATGGCCGCTGTTTGGGCGTGATCCGCGGCGGCAGGAGGGTTCAGGCTGCCAGCGCCCTCAGCAAAGGCCCGGCACCCAGGATGTTGATCATCCGCTTCAGATTGTAGGCCAGCACGTGCAGGCTCATCTCGGTTTTGACCTTCTCCAGGGTCTTCATCAGGAAGTGGGTGCTGCCCATCCAGGCCTTGATGGTCCCGAACGGATGCTCCACCGTCTGCCGGCGAATGAGCATGGCCTTCGGCATACGCTCCAGCCGCGCCTGCATGCGGTCGAGCACATCCTCGTGCTCCCAGCGCTTCACCCGTTTGTGCTTGTCCGGCGTGCAGCGGGGCTTGAGGGCACAGTTCGAACAGGCGGTCAGGTTGCGGTAATGATCGATGGTATCCCGGCGATCCGAGCGCACCTTGCCCTTCGTCAGATGCTGGCCCGCCGGGCAGGTGTACTGGTCATGCTCGGCGTCGTAGACGAAGTCCTGTCCGGTGAAGAGACCCCGGTTGGTGTTACCGGAGGTCTGGGT
>DATHAU010000209.1:0-5136 GCA_035296545.1 Microvirga sp. | reverse complement strand
CGAGCCGATGGCCTTGGCGGCGGCCTCCACGAAGCGCTTGTTCTCGGGGGAATCGTGCGACACCGCGTAGTGGAAGGTGGTGAGCAGGCCCAACGCCGCGTCGCCAAGCGCCGGCAGGTCGGATTCCTGCGTCAGGTCGCCGGGGGCGAAGAACTTGATCCCCGCCTGCTTCAGGCCGGTCTCGTTGTAGGCCTTGACGAAGCCCAGCGTGGTCGGGCCGGAGGGCAGGAAGGCGAAGACCGCCTCCGCGCCGGAATCGCGCACCCGCTGCATGATCGGGCTGAAATCGTTGGTGTTGAGCGGCATCCTGATGGCCTCGACCACCTGCCCGCCGGCGGCCTCGAAGGCCTTCTTGAAGGCCGCCTCGGCGTCGACGCCCGGCCCGTAGTCGCTCACCGCCGAGATCACCTTCCTGACGCCGCGGTCGGCCGCGATGCGGCCCAGGGGCGTGGTGGTCTGCGCCGTGGTGAACGAGGTGCGCACCACCAGGGGCGACTGGGTCATGATGGCCGAGGTGGCCGCGTTGAAGATGACGAGGGGCGTGTTGGCCTGCTTGAGCAGGGGCGTGATCGCCATGGCGTCCGGGGTGAAATAGACGCCGCCGAGATACTGCACCTTGTCCTTGACCACCAGTTCCTGCGCCAGGGCGCGGGACTGGGCCGGGTTGGCGGCCGGCAGGTCCCGGTAGATGACCTCCACGTCATGGCCTTTCACGGTCTTTCCGTTGAGCGCCATGTAGGCCTCGACCCCCGCCTGGAAGTTCTTCCCCTGCGCGGCGAAGGGCCCCGAGAACGGCCCGATGACGCCGACCTTGATCGTTTCGGCGGCAGCGGACACGGAGCCCATCAACAGGGCGCCGACGGCAGCCCCCAACCATTTTGTCCCGGCTGTCATTCCTTGTTTCCTTCCTCTGAGCCACCCGGTCTTCTTGCGGACCGCGGTCTCTTAGCCTTTGGTCTAATCTTTGTTCGCATTGCGAACATTGAAAACCATATCGCACATTTAGTACAATTCAGGGAGATGGTGTCAAGGCTGCCAAAGTCCAGCGCCCAGGGGAGCCGCACATGCAGAAGGGCAGTGGCGACGAGGGGACCGGTGGCGACCGGGACTTCGTCGCAAGCCTCGAGAAGGGCCTTCTGGTCATCGAGGCCTTCGACGCGGGCCGTCCCCGGCTGACCCTGTCGGACGTGGCGAGGCTGACCGGGATCACCCGCGCGGCCGCCCGCCGCTACCTTCGCACCCTCACCCGGCTGAACTATGCCGAGTTCGACGGCCGGTACTTCACCTTAAGCCCGCGGATTCTCAGGCTCGGCTACGCCTATCTCTCGTCCGCCTCCCTTTCGGCCCGGCTCCAGCCCTTTCTCGAGAGGATCTCGGAGGAGACGGGGGAATCGAGCTCGGCGGCGGTGCTCGACGGGGACGACATCGTCTATGTCGCCCGTTCGGCCACGCGCCGGATCATGTCCATCGGCCTGGGGGTCGGAAGCCGCCTGCCCGCCTATTGCACGTCCCTCGGGCGCGCGATCCTGGCCTACGGGTCCGAGGCCGAGATCGAGGCCTATCTCGGGCGGGTGCGCCTGGAGGCCAGGACGCCCAGGACCGTCACCGACAAGGGCGAGCTGCGGGCGATTCTCCAGGCCACCCGGGCGCAGGGCTACGCCATCGTCAACGAGGAGCTGGAATTCGGCCTTCGCTCCATCGCGGCGCCCCTGGTCCAGAAGAGCGGCAAGGTCTCCATCGCGCTGAACATCAGCGCGCAGGCCGGGCGCGTTCCGGCCGCCGAGATGGAGGAACGTTTCCTGCCTGCCCTGCGAGCAGCCAGCGAGGCCCTGCGCTACACGTTCTAGACCCCCGCGGCGGCCGATTTGATCGAAAAGCCGGGGCCGGGCGTTAGAGTTGCGAGCCCACCTGCTTTCGGCAAAGGAAAAGCCATGGTCACCCTCGATATCGCCGGCAAGGCGGTTGCCGTGACGAATGCGGACGGGGAAGAAGCCCGGGAACTCTTTCTCAGTGAGAGCTTCAAACAGGACCTCACATCGTTTAAGAGTGAGGGCCGCCCCCTCTGGGACGGATCAGCCGCCTTGAGTGTCAGGCCCGCATCGGAAGACGAAATCGATGCTTTCAATGAGGCTCTGGACGAAGAGGACGAGGTCGACGATGACCGCGAGGACGATGACGACGACCTCGATATCGATGTCGTGTTCCTGGTGTCGATCGACGAAATCGACGACGGCGCCGCCTCCGGCTGATCATCTTTACCAGAGCCCCTAGGGCTCTTCGAAACCGGTTCAGCCACGCTCTCATGCCCTTTCCCAAATCCCATCCGAGCCTCGAACGCGCCCTTACGGACCGCGGCTACAACGACCCCACCCCCGTCCAGGCCGCCGTGCTCCAGCCCGATGCGCTGGACCGGGACCTCCTCGTCTCCGCCCAGACCGGGTCGGGAAAGACGGTGGCCTACGGCCTCGCCATGGCCTCGACCCTGCTCGGCGAGGCGGAGCGCTTCGACCCGCCCCGGGAGCCCCTGGCTCTCATCGTCGCGCCCACCCGCGAACTGGCGCTCCAGGTCAACCGGGAGCTGATCTGGCTCTACGGCCCGGCGGGAGCCCGGGTGGCGTCCTGCGTCGGCGGCATGGATGTGCGCCGGGAGCAGCGGGCGCTCGCCGACGGCTGCCACATCGTGGTGGGCACCCCGGGCCGCCTGCGCGACCACCTGGAGCGGGGCCGCCTCGATCTGTCCAGGATGCGCGTCGCGGTGCTCGACGAGGCGGACGAGATGCTCGACCTGGGCTTCCGCGAGGACCTGGAATTCATCCTCGACGCCACGCCGGAGAGCCGCCGCACGCTCCTGTTTTCCGCCACCATCCCCAAGAACATCGCAACGCTCGCGCGGCGCTACCAGCGCGACTCCGTGCGCATCGACACCCTGGTGGCCAACGAGCCCCACGGCGACATCGAGTACCGCGCCGTCCGCTGCGCGCCCAACGAGGTGGAGCTTGCGGTGGTCAACGTGCTGCGCTTCTACGAGAGCCGCGGCGCCATGGTGTTCTGCCATACCCGCGAGGCGGTGAGGCACCTGCACGCGAGCCTGGGCGAGCGCGGCTTCTCGGCGGTGGCTCTCTCGGGCGAGCTCAGCCAGTCGGAGCGCAGCCATGCGCTGCAGGCCCTGCGCGACGGGCGCGCCCGCGTGTGCGTGGCCACCGACGTGGCCGCCCGCGGCATCGACCTGCCGGACCTCGGCCTCGTCATCCATGCGGACCTGCCCAACGACCACGAGACGCTCCTGCACCGCAGCGGCCGCACGGGGCGCGCCGGCCGCAAGGGCATCTGCGTGATGGTCGTTCCCTATACCCGCCGCCGCAAGGCCGAACGGCTCGTGGACATGGCCGGCGTCGACGCGACCTGGGCCGGCACGCCCTCGGCGGAGGAAATCCGCATGCGCGACCGGGAGCGCCTGCTGCAGGACCCGGCCTTCTCCGAGGAGGCCACGGAGGAGGATCTGGTGATCGCCCGGGCCCTCCTGGCCGAGCGCTCGGCGGAGGACATCGCCACCGCCCTGGTGCGGTTTCACCGGGCGCAGCTGCCCGCCCCCGAGGAGGTGTTCGATCCCGGCGCGGACCGCGAGCCGCGCCAGCGCAAGGACAAGCGCGCGCGCCAGGATGACCGCGAGGCGAACGACCGGGGCCCCCGCAAGGGCCGGGACCGCGGCCCCACCGACGATTCGCCGTTCGGCGCGCCGGAGGACATGGTGTGGTTCCGCATGAGCGTGGGACGGCGCAACAACGCCGATCCGCGCTGGCTCCTGCCGGTGATCTGCCGCCTGGGCCACGTGACCAAGAAGGAGATCGGCTCGATCAAGATCTTCGACAACGAGACCAAGTTCCAGATCGCCAAGTCCCACGCCGGGAAATTCGCCGCGGCGGCGCGCAAGACCAACGACGAGGACATCCGCATCGAACCGGCCGATTTCGCGCCCGGAGCGAAATGGGGCGGGCCGAAGAAGCCGGGAGCCAAGGACCGGAGCTCCCATCCTCCGCACAAGGGCCCCAAGGGCCAGGGGCCGAAAGAGAAGGGGAACTTTTCGGACAAGCGCAAGCGGGATCGGAAGAGCGCCTGATGCCCTGTCGCAATGCGTGAAACCGCTTGTCCTCGACGACAAGAGCGGCATGAAAGACAAAGGGCTGGTTCCGCATCGGCAGGACCAGCCCTCATGCTGCTTGGTCTCAAATGACGAAGAAGTCCTTGTGGTCGATCGCCAGACCCTTCTTGAGCTGGGCGAACTTGACGGCAGCGCCTTTGCCCGAGCCGTCGGCATCGTAGTAGAGCACGCCCTTGGCCTTGTCGTAGACGACGTAGTCGTTCTTGTCCTTGGCCTTGGCGCCCACCACGAAGGAGGACTTGCTCAGAGCTCCCACCTTGGCCAGCTTCTTGAAGATGGCGTTCTCCAGCTGGAAGCTGTCGTCCACGCGGCTGAAGTCGCTGATCGTGTCCACGTTCTTCTTGGCGTTGAGCTTGGCGTTGAACACGAAGAAGTCTGCTTCTGAACCGCCCATAAGCTTGTCGTTGCCGAGGCCGCCGAGGAGTGTGTCGCTGCCAATGGCGCCCGATAGGATGTCATTGCCGGCATCGCCATGGAGGCTGTTGGCATTGCTGTCGCCCGTGAAGATGTCCGCGCCCGAACCGCCCATCAGGCCCTCGATTCCAATGAATCTGTCGGTGCCGTAGTGTGTCTCCTGAGCTGCGGCATCGCCCAAGTTCACTTTGGCGCCCGTGCTGCCGGTGAAGCGGGCGAAATCAAACCCTGCCGAGCCATTAAGCTCATCGTTGCCAATCCCGCCCTCCAGCGTGTCGTCGCCCCAGTGGGCGGACAGGATGTTGTCGCTTTCATTTCCGATCAGCAGATCGTTGCCCTCGTAGGTTGCGACGTTCTCGACCCCGCTCAGCTGAATGCTACCCCAGACATCGCCCATCTTCTGAAGGCCAGCGGAACCCAGATCGATAGTCGCGTTCAGGCTCGTCCCAGCAGGGGCAAAAACTGGGGTGGTCAGCGCTAACGAGTCGATACCATCACCGCCGCTGAAGTTAACTTTCATTGAAGGCATGCCAGACAACGTTATATTGTCATCACCTGCCCCG
>DATHAU010000208.1:0-4769 GCA_035296545.1 Microvirga sp. | reverse complement strand
GCTCGGCCCGCGCCGCTCCGCCCTGCTGGAAGGGCTGGCCCGCCTGTCGCAGAGCGAGAGCGAGGCGCTGGAGCGGGCGCAGGATGCGGCCATCGCCCTGGAGGACCTGGCTCCGGCCCCTGACCTGGAAAGCCGGCTCCTGGAGGAGCGCGCCCGGGTGGCGGAGCGCCGCGCCGCGGCCTCCGAGGCAAGGGCCGCCCTGCAGACCCTCCTGCACGAGGCCGAGCTTCGCCGCCGCCGGCAGGATGCGCTTTCCGCGGACATCCGGCTCTGGACCGAACGCGCCGAGCGCGCCGCAAGCGCGTCCGAGGACTTGGGCGAGCGCCTGGAGCGCGCCCGGGACGAGCACCAGCGGCTGCTCGAAGCCCCGGACACCTATATCCTGCGCCACCGGGCGCTCATCGCCGGGGTCCAGGAGGCCGAGGCCAAGCGCCGGGAGGCCGCCGACACCCTGGCCGACGCGGAAACCACCCTAGCCGAAACCGACCGGGCCGCCCGGGCCGCCCTGGAGGCCCTCTCGGCCGCCCGCGAGGCGCGCGCCGGCTCCCAGGCCCGCCACGAGGCCGCCATCCAGCGCCTGTCGGAGATCACCCGGCATATCGCCGAGACCCTGGAGACCAGTCCGGCCGGGCTCATCGAGATGACGGGCCTCCACGAGGGCGTCGAGCTTCCCTCCCACGGGGAGATCGAGTCCAAGCTCCACTCCCTCAAGGCGGACCGGGAGCGCCTGGGGGCGGTGAACCTGCGCGCCGACGAGGAGCTGGCGGAGCTGGAGGCCAAGCACAACGGCATCGCCACGGAGCGGGACGATCTGGTGGAAGCCATCAAGCGCCTGCGCCAGGCCATCGGCAGCCTCAACCGGGAGGGGCGCGAGCGGCTGCTGGCCGCCTTCGACGTGGTCAACGGCCATTTCCAGCGCCTCTTCACCACCCTGTTCGGCGGCGGGACCGCGGAGCTGACCCTGGTCGATTCGGACGATCCCCTGGAGGCGGGCCTCGACATCCTCGCCCGCCCGCCGGGCAAGAAGCCCCAGAGCATGACCCTCCTGTCCGGCGGCGAGCAAGCCCTGACGGCCACCGCCCTCATCTTCGCGGTCTTCCTCACCAACCCCTCACCCATCTGCGTGCTCGACGAGGTGGACGCCCCCCTCGACGACGCCAACGTGGAGCGCTACTGCGACCTCCTGGACGACATGGCGGCCCGGACCCGGACCCGCTTCGTGGTGATCACCCACAACCCGATCACCATGGCCCGTATGGACCGCCTGTTCGGCGTCACCATGGCCGAAAGAGGGGTGTCGCAGATCGTCTCGGTGGACCTCCAGAGCGCGGAGCGCATTCTCGAAGTGGCCTAAGGCTTTGCGCGACGCCCCGGTTCAACCTGAAATCCTGGCCTTAAAATCATGTGCGTTATGGCGCCGGGCCCGCGCAAAAAGGGCTTTTAGCAAGCTGTTTCAGCAACTTATCTCTTTTGAGACTGTTCTTGACAGGGGGGACCCCCGCCCATATGTTGCGCCCGGCTTTCGGGGCCAGGCTTCCAAGCCCTTTTCCCGCAACGCTTTACAGGAGATCGCGATGGCGGACCCTCACGAGCGGGACGGTGAAGAGGGGCGGAAACCGAGCGGCGCCGACGATGCCGACCTGTCTGCGAGGCTGAAATCTCTCGATGCGCGGATCTCCCAAGCTTCCGTTCATCGGGCCGAATCTGAGCCTCGCGCCCGCCAGACTTCCGACTCCAGCGCCCTCGGCCAAGCCCTCAGGCTTTCGGCCGAATTCGTCGCAGGAGTCGCGGCCGGCGGGATCATGGGTTGGATCGTCGATCATCTGCTCGGCTCTTCGCCTTGGGGCCTTATCGTTTGTCTCCTACTCGGCTTCTGCGCCGGCATGCTCAACCTGATGCGGGCGTCCGGAGCGGTCAAACCGGCCAAGTACGACGACAAGCGGTGACGGACCCTTAAAGCTTCGACGGCCGAACGGCAGTGGACAACAGCGAACCTTCAAGAGCGGATCATGGCGAGCCCGATCGAACAATTCCAGATCACGCCCCTTATTCCGGTCATCAATTTCACCAATTCATCCCTGTTCATGCTCGGCACCACCGCGGCGATCGTGGGCGGCCTCATGCTGGCCACCCGCAAGCGCGCCGTGGTCCCGGGCCGCGGGCAGTCGATCGCCGAGATGCTGCATGACTTCGTGGCCGGCACCCTCACCGACGCCACCGGGCAGGAGGGGATGAAGTTCTTCCCCCTGGTGTTCTCCCTCTTCATGTTCGTGCTGACCGCGAACCTGCTCGGCATGATTCCGGGCTTCTTCACGGTGACGAGCCACATCATCGTCACCTTCGCCCTCGCCATGCTGGTGATCGGCACCGTGGTGGTCTACGGCATCGTCAAGCACGGCCTGCATTTCTTCGGGCTGTTCGTGCCGTCCGGCGTGCCGGTCTGGCTCCTGCCCTTCATCGTGATCATCGAGCTCATCTCGTTCCTGTCGCGGCCGATCTCGCTCTCCTTGCGTCTCTTCGCGAACATGCTCGCGGGACACATCGCGCTCAAGGTTTTCGCCGGCTTCGTCGTTGCGCTCCTGGGCGCCGGCGGGGCTCTGTCGATCCTCGCTCCGCTGCCGCTTCTCATGGCGGTTGCTCTCATGGCGCTCGAGTTCCTCGTCGCCGCCCTGCAGGCCTACGTCTTCACGGTGTTGACCTGCATCTACCTTAACGACGCGCTGCACCCGGGCCACTAGGTCGGCGCTCCCGTTAACACCCCTCCCCTTCCCTCCCGATCACACAGCCTACTCTAGGAGATCACAATGGATCCGATTGCTTTCAAGTACCTCGGCGCGGGCCTCGCCTGCATCGGCATGGGCCTCGCCGCCATGGGCGTCGGCAACATCTTCGGCAACTTCCTCTCGGGCGCCCTGCGCAACCCGTCGGCGGCCGACAGCCAGTTCGCCCGCGCGTTCATCGGCGCGGCGCTCGCGGAAGGTCTCGGCATCTTCTGCCTCGTCGTCGCTCTCGTTCTGCTCTTCACCTAATCCCAAGGCAGTGATCGGGAGGCGGGAGCGCAGGGCGCCTCGCCTCGACAGGAGTGACGGCGGCGATCCGCCGTCATTCGTTGTTTCTCAGGCATCGCGCGAAGAAGTGGCCTTCGGTTCTCGCGCAAGATGCAGCGACTCGAGAGACGGGCGCCGTTCCGACCCAAACGGAAAGCGCCCGCCCCTCACATGTTCATCCTTCGAGGATCTGCACCATGGCTCAGGCTCAAACGACCCATGCCGCAACCGAAGCGCACGGCGGCGCTCATGAGAACGTGGCCTTTCCGCCCTTCGCGACGGAAACCTTCGGCGGCCAGCTCCTCTGGCTCGCGATCACCTTCGCGGCGCTCTACACCCTGATGTCCCGGCTGGTCCTGCCGCGCCTCACCGGCATCATCGAGAACCGCCGCGCCATGATCGCCAAGGACCTCGACGACGCGGCCGCCATGAAGACCCGCGCCGAAGAGGCGGGAACCGCCTACGACAAGGCGCTGGCCGAGGCCAAGGGCCGCGCCCAGGCCCTCGCCCAGGAGACCCGCGCCAAGCTGTCGGCCGAGAGCGACGCCCGGCGCAAGGGCCTGGAGGCCGACCTCAATGCCCGCCTGGCGGAATCCGAGGCGACCATCACGGCCCGCAAGGCCGAGGCCATGGGCCATGTGCGCGGCATCGCGCGCGATACGGCCAGCGCCATCATCGAACGTCTGACCGGCCGGGCTCCGGCTCCGCAAAGCGTCGAGGCCGCCCTCGACCACATCAACGCCTGATCGGGAGATCCACATGCTCGCCAGCGCCGAATTCTGGGTCGGGGTCGCCTTCGTCATCTTCTGGGGCCTCATGTTCTATCTCGGGGTGCCCGGGAAGGTGATGAATCAGCTCGACTCCCGCGGCAAGCGCATCGCCGACGAACTCGCCGAGGCCAAGCGCCTGCGCCAGGACGCGGAACGGCTGCTGCGGGAATACGAGACCAAGCACGCCGCCGCCGAGCGCGAGGCCGCCGCCATCGTGTCCTCCGCCCGGGACGAGGCCGAGCGCATGGCCCAGGAGGCCCATGAGAAGCTGGCCGATTTCGTGAAGCGCCGCACCGCGTCCGCCGAGGCGAAGATCGCCCAGGCCGAGGCCCAGGCCTCCGCGGAAGTGCGCGCCGCCGCCGTGGAGGCCGCCATCAAGGCCTCCGAGCGCGTCCTGCGCCAGGAGATCACCGGCGACGCCGCCACCTCCCTGGTGACGCAAAGCCTCAACGACGTGCGCGCGAAGCTGCAGTAAGGCTTCGCCCATGACAGGATTTCAAGGGCCGCCTCCAGGGGCGGCCTTTTTGCTGGAGGCATCATGCTGCTGATCTTCGACTGCGACGGGGTTCTGGTGGATTCGGAGCCGCTGAGCTGCGCGCTCGACGCGGAGCTGCTGACGGAGATCGGCCTGCCCTACACGGCGGACGACATCCGGCGGCAGTTCGTCGGCGTGAGCTTCAAGGACATGGTCGCGCGCATCGAGGCGGAGCATGGGCGCAAGCTCCCGACCGATTTCGGCGCAAGGCTGGACAGCGCCCTGTTCGCCCGCTTCGAAACGGACCTGAAACCCCTGGAAGGGGTCCGGGAGACAATCCTGTCCCTTCCCTTCCCGCGTTGCGTGGCCTCCTCCTCCACGCCGCAGCGAATCGCCCTGTCCCTGCGCGTGACGGGATTGGCCGACCTCTTCGACCACGTCTTCAGCTCAACGCAGGTGCCACGCGGCAAGCCCGCG
>DATHAU010000207.1:0-3723 GCA_035296545.1 Microvirga sp. | reverse complement strand
CATCCCTGGACGTGCCGCACAAGGAAGTTTTCGATCTGCAGAGCTCCCAGGAATGCCGGGCGGCCTGCGCGCGTATTCAGGCGGTGGGCCTGCCCGACATCGTGGTCAGCAATGCAGGCTACACCCGCGCGGAAACCCTCGACGAGGCCGACGAGAGGGCCTGGGACTTCGAGCTCGCCATCAATCTCACCGGCGCGCGCAACTTCACCGCGCCGTTCCTCGAGCCCATGATGGCTCGCGGCTCCGGCGCGTTCGTGTTCATCGCGTCGGTGAACGCCCTCGCCCATTTCGGCAACCCGGCCTATGCGGCCGCCAAGGCGGGCCTCGTCGCCTATGCCCGGGCCATCGCCACCGAATGCGGACGCCGCGGCATCAGGGCGAACGCCATCTGTCCCGGCTCGGTGCGCACCCATGCCTGGGACCATCGGATCGAGAAGGACCCCGGCATCCTGGACAAGGTCTCCCGCCTCTATCCCATCGGCCGCATGGTGGAGCCCGTGGAAGTGGCCGATGCGGCGGTCTTCCTGGCCTCGCCCCTGGCGGCCGGGATCACCGGGGTGGCCCTGCCGGTGGATGGCGGCCTCACGGCCGGCAATCTGCCCTTCATCGAGGCGATCGCATGAGAGGGATTTCGGATGGCTGACCTTCACCTCGACCGGGTCAGGAAGCGCTACGGCGCCCTCGACATCCTCCATGGGATCGACCTCCACGTGGGCGACGGCGAGTTCGTGGTGCTGGTCGGCCCATCGGGATGCGGCAAGTCGACTTTACTTCGCATGATCGCCGGCCTGGAAAGCGTCTCCGACGGGGAGATCCGCATCGGCGGGCGGCGCGCCAACGAGGTGCCGCCGCAGAAGCGCAATATCTCGATGGTGTTCCAGTCCTACGCGCTGTTCCCCCACATGACCGTGAAGGACAACATCGCCTTCGGGCCCCGGGTCCGCCGGGAGAAGCCGGACGAGACCGACGAGAAGCTCAAGCGCGCGGCCGACATCCTGAACCTGGGCGCCTATCTGGAGCGGCGGCCCGGCCAGCTCTCCGGCGGCCAGCGCCAGCGGGTGGCCATGGGACGCTCCATCGTGCGCAATCCCGATCTCTTCCTGTTCGACGAGCCCCTGTCCAACCTGGACGCCAAGCTTCGGGTGCAGATGCGAACGGAGATCAAGGCCCTGCACCACAGGTTCGAAAGCACCATCGTGTACGTCACCCACGATCAGATCGAAGCCATGACCATGGCCGACCGCATCGTGGTCATGAATGCCGGACGGATCGAACAGGTCGGCACGCCCCTCGAACTCTACGACCATCCGGACAATCTCTTCGTCGCCGGCTTTCTCGGCTCGCCCGCGATGAGCTTCATCGAGGGCACGATCGTGCCGTCCGGCGCGGGAGAGGCCGTTCGCCTCTCCGACGGCGCGGAGGCGCCGGTCCCATCGGGGGCGGCCCGGAACGGCGCCCGCGTCATCCTGGGGATCCGCCCGGAGCATTTCAGGCTCGATCCGCAAGGCCCGATCCGCCTCGCCGTGGACCTGATCGAGCCCACAGGGTCGGAAAGCCATATCTATGGGCGGATCGACGGATCGGAGGTTCGCGCCGTCTTCCGGGAGCGGATCTCCGTCAGCCCTGGCGAAACCCTCCAGTTGGCCGTCGAGCCGAAGAACGTCCATCTGTTCGACCCCGCGACCGGCCTGCGTCTGACGGGAGCCCGCATGTGAGGGCCTTCGACGACATCATCACCCGCCTTCGCATCTGGGTTGAGGATGGCTCGAAGGCCGAGCGCCGGCTTGCATCCCTGGTTCTGAGCGACCTTGCCTATGCGTGCAAAGCGCCCATTGCCGACATGGCCCTGCGCGCCGGCGTGAGCGAGCCCACGGTGACGCGCTTTGCACGGGCGCTCGGCTGCGACGGCATTCGCGACTTCAAGTATCATCTCGCGCAGGCCCTGGCGGTGGGGGGCAACTACCTCAACGCTTCGCCGCTCCCCCGCGAGGAGCGCGAGGAGAGGGTTCTGGCCGCCGTGTGCGGCAATGCGGTGTCGGCCATCGAGCACCTGCGCTCCCGCATCGACATGACGGTCGTGGATGTCATCGCGGGCCACATCTCCCTGGCGCGCTCCGTCCTCTCCTACGGCTGCGGGGGCAATTCCTCCATCATGTCGATGGAGCTTCACAACCGGCTGTTCCGCCTCGGCCTGCCGGTGATCGCCCACAGCGACGGACAGATGCAGCGGATGACCGCGTCGGTGGCGACCGCCGATACGGTGGTGGTCGCCTTCTCGATCTCCGGCTATTCCCCGTCCGTGGTGGATTCCGTCAGGATCGCCCGCCGCTATGGGGCGAAGACGGTGGCGGTCACCGCGCCGGACTCGGCTCTCGCCGGAGAGGCGGAGATCCTGCTGCCGTTCCGGATTCCGGAGAGCGGCAACCTCTACAAGCCCAATTCCGCCCGTTACGCCATGATGGCGATCGTGGATCTGATCGCCATGAGCACGGCCGAAGCCCGGGGGCCGTCCGTTCTCGAAGGGCTGCGGCGCATCAAGCACAACCTCGCCGCGGTGAACGTCAACGATCCCCAGATGCCCATCGGCGACTAGAATAAGTCAGGCCCCTTGTCCTCCGCCCGTTCCTGCAGCTTTCCTGGAGACCCTGCCGTGCTGTCCCACACCCAGAACCCTTTCCCTTCCTCCGACGGGGACCGCCACGCCATCTGGACCATGCTGGTGGAGCGCGACATCGACGCGTTCCTGGCCGCCGACTGGTCGATGGTCGAAGCGGATTTCAGGCGGGAGGGCTTCCTGGGTCTTCACGCCCACAAATCCGAGCTGCCCGACAGCTGGCGTCTCGACTTTCCGGATCTCGACACCTACCGCGACGAATGGCTCCGGCAGGCGCAGGCCTCCCAGGCCGTCGAATATGCGCAGCCCCTGCGCGACGCCCTGTTTCGCGCCACCAACATGCGCGACATCGACCTGCGCCGCGATACCGCCGTCTGCCACAAGAAGTTCGACGGAACGGTCGCGCTGAAGGCGGGCGGCGTCGAGGTGATCAACTGGCAGACCCTGTATTTCTGCGCCCGCATCGAGGGCCGCTGGAAGATCACGGGATTCGTGGGCTACATGCCCTTCCCCATGGGCAAACCCCGCGGCTGAACGAAGCGGCGATTCCCGCACCCCGCCGGAGGACATGACGATGCAGGACTGGCTCATCCGGAACGCGCGGATCATCGACGGGACGGGCGCTCCCTGGTTCCGGGGCGACCTTCATGCGGCAGGCGGCCGGATCGCCGCCGTCGGCCCCGACCTTGGAGCCGGAGCGCAGACGACGGTCATCGACGCCGGGGACCGCTACCTCGCGCCGGGCTTCATCGACGCCCATTGCCATGACGACCTGATCTGCATCCGGGAGCCCGACAGGCCCGAGAAGGCCCTGCAGGGCGTGACCACCGTCGTGGTCGGCAATTGCAGCTTCTCCCTGTACCCGGCGCGCGGCGGCTCGCGGGAGGATCTGCGGGGGCACTTCTCGGGGCTGCTCGGGCAGACCGCGCCGGATGAGATCTTCGACGACCTGTCGGATTATCGCGAGCGCCTGCATCGGGGGGTGGCCGTCAACGTGGTCTCCCTCGTGGGTCACGCAGCCCTGCGCCTTGCCGTGATGGGATATGAGCGCCGCCCGGCAGGGGCGGACGAGATCGCCGCCATGACGGACCTGCTCGACCGCCAGCTCG
>DATHAU010000206.1:0-3191 GCA_035296545.1 Microvirga sp. | reverse complement strand
CTGGGGCCAAGCTCAGCCCGCGCTTGGGCGCCTGCGCGTCGACCGCAGCCCGCAGGGGAGGCTCCCGGAAGAAGGTCGGATCTACCACGCCGCACTTGGCAAACTCCGGCCCCAGACCGCGTCGGATACCGACTATCCGACGGCAGCTTTCCGGCAACCTCAGGTCGGATGGCCCGTTCCTGCCAGCGGCCCTATCCCGGAGCAGGTCGAACGACTGCGTCGGCGCGCCAATCCCGGGGCGTCCCGACGTGCCACGCTCTTGCCACCTGCGTGCAACCCGGCCCATATGGCAGGGCTTTCAGCAGAATATCTGCTAAGCATCTCGCATCGAGCCTGCGGCTTCGCAGAGGATCAAGACGGGCAGACGCAATGGCGCCCTCGGGTACATCAGCCGCAGTCGATGGGGAAGGCGACGACGCTCGCCAGCCGCTCTACCTGACGGTCTATGGTGCGCTGCGGGATGAACTCCAGGAGGGCCGCTGGAGCATCGGGTCGTCCCTGCCCTCGGAGGCCGCCCTGTCGGAGCGGTTCCGGGTCAGCCGGATCACCACCCGCCACGCCCTTCGTCTCCTGGAGGCGGAGGGATACATCCAGAAGGCGCAGGCCCGGCGTCCGGTGGTCATCGCCACGGCTCCCGTCCGGAAGGACGGCTGGTTCATGGAATCCCTGGCCGACATCGTCGCGATGGTCCGGGGCGCCCACCTCCAGATCCAGAGCTGGAGGAAGGAGAACTCCGCAGCGGATGCGAAGGGTTTCGGCCTTCCCATCTCCACCCCCCTCCACTGCCTGAGAGGCATCCTGTCCCGCGACGGCAAGCCCTATGCGCGCTCCATCATCTACTTCCCACCGGCCATCGGTTCGCGCCTGTCGCGCGCCTCCTTCGACGATGCAGTCGTGTTCCGGGTGGTTCAGCGGGAACTCGGCATCGCCATCGACGACATCCGGCTGACCGTATGGGCGGAACTCGCCTCCGACGATGATGCGCGCGATCTCCATTGCCGGGCCGGAGCGGCCCTTCTGGTCTCCCAGCTCCAGTACTGGGATGCAGGCGGGACCCCGATTGAGATTGCCTACAGCCGCGCCCTTGCGTCGGAAGGACGGCTCTCCACCCGGCTTGTGGCGTCGCCACGATCTCTTGACAATTCAGGGCCGCGAGGCTGATATAACAAGTTGACGGCATAACCCAGTGCAAAGCCGGGGTGCCCGAAGGGAAACGCCATGCAGGTCGACCTCCACGGGCAGGTCGCGCTCGTGACGGGCGCGGCGCAAGGCATTGGACGCTCCATTGCCGATACCCTGGCGCGCAACGGCGCCCGGATCATCTATACGGACCTCGACAGCGATCGCGTCGCCGAGGCCGCCCGCAGGGCGGAGGCCTCGGGCGGCGAGCATCTCTCATTTGCCATGGACGTGTCGGACGGCGCCAGGATCGCCGCGACGGTGGCCAAGGCCGCGGCGGCGGCGGGCCGGATCGACATCCTGGTCAACAATGCCGGCATCGGCGTGAAGGCTGCCGACCGCAGGCCGATCGACGACTTCCCGGTCGATGCATGGGAGGAGCTGCTCCGCATCGACCTCACCGGGGTTTTTCGCGTCACCCGCGCCGTTGCCCCGCACATGAAGGCGCAGCGCTCCGGGCGGATCATCAACATCGCGTCCGTACTCGGCCTCGTGCCCATGCGGCTGCAAAGCTCCTACGTGGCCGCCAAGGCCGGCGTGGTCAACCTGACCCGCTCGATGGCGCTTGAACTGGCCCCCCACGGCATCCTGGTCAACGGCATCGCGCCGGGCTCCACCGCGACGGAGGGCTGGGAGCGCTGGATCGGCGACGCCAAGAGCGAGGAACTGGACCTGCATGCGCGGCTCCTGTCCCACATTCCCCTGGGCCGGCCCGCCTCGACGCAAGAAATCGCGAACGGCGCCTTGTTTCTGGCTGCGCCGGAAAGCTCGTACATCACGGGGCACATCCTGACCATCGACGGCGGCTGGACCGCCGGATTCGCGCGGGATTTTTAAGCCATGGCAGGATTGCAGCGGCACGAGGCCCCTCCCGGAACGCTCAGCAACCACGTCGCGCTTCCCGCAGGTCTGACCGCAGAGGCGATGATCGGTCTCTACCGCACCATGGTTCTCCTGAGGAAGTTCGAGCTTGCGGCCCAGGTGGCCTGCCGAACCGGCGAGACGCCGGGCTTTCTGCATCTCTATATCGGCCAGGAGGCAACCGCCACGGGAGTCTGCGCCCACCTGAAACAATCGGATTGGGTGACGTCCACCCATCGGGGCCACGGCCATGCCTTGGCGAAGGGCATGGATCCGCGCATCCTCATGGCGGAGCTCTATGGCAAGCACGACGGCTGTTGCGGCGGCCGCGGCGGCACCATGCACCTCTACGATCCCGCCGTCGGGCTCTTCGGAACCAACGGGCTGGTGGGCGGCGGCATTCCCTCGGCGGTGGGCGCGGCCATCAGCGCCAAGCACCGGCGGACCGACGGGGTTTCGGTGGCCTTCTTCGGTGACGGAGCCTCCAACCATGCGGCCTTCCATGAAGGCCTGAACTTCGCCGGCGTGCAGCGCGCGCCTGTGGTTCTGGTGTGCGAGAACAATCTCTACGCGACCGCCACTCCCCTTGCGTCGGTCACCCTCAACCCGGACATCGCGAGCCGCGCCGCGGCCTACGGCATTCCGGGCGTCGCCGTGGACGGGAACGACGTGGTGGCGGTCTGGCAGGCGACGCGGGAGGCCGTGGAGCGGGCCCGCAGGGGAGAGGGCCCAACCCTGATCGAGGCAAGAACCTATCGCACAGTAGGCCACCATGAGGGCGATCCCGTCACGGGCACCTACCGGAAACAGGAAGAGGTGGATGCCTGGGCCAAGCGATGCCCGGTCCAGACGTTCAAGCGTCGCCTCCTCGAGGACTACGCCATTGTCACCGGGCAGGAACTCGACGCGATCGACAAGGACATCGACAAGGCGGTCGAGGCTGCGGTCGAGTTTGCGCGCCGCTCCCCGGAGCCGGAGCCAAGCACTTACGCGCTGCACGTCTTCGCGGATCCCATCAATCCCTGGGAAGCTCTCGCAGCCCCGCCTCCCAATCGCCCGGCTGTCGAGAAGACTTGGCTCGATGCGGTGCGGGATGGCATTGCCGAGGAGATGCGGCGCAATCCGAACTTGATCTATTTCGGAGAGGGCAC
>DATHAU010000205.1:0-7399 GCA_035296545.1 Microvirga sp. | reverse complement strand
GTGCGCGAGGCCCCTTCCGGCTCTTCATCATCAACAAGCATCGAGCCGGACCGCCTCTCGCGCCACCCCTCGATCACCCTTCAGGCTGGTGCCACACGGCTCCGGCCCGAAGGCGCTCGTTCTTTGACATGTTGTCCGACCGATCGCGGGTTGCCGGGCCGCTCTCCGGGTCCTCACGCAGCCGCGGCCGAAAAGGGTGGGATCCCCTTCCCTCGCCGCGCCCGCCGGAGACGGCCTCCGCCGGCTTCCACCTTCCGCAAAAGATTTTGTGAACCTCTTTTTCCGGCGGTTGTTCACCCCTGCAGACGCTCCTCGTGCTAGTCTTCGCTCCATCCCGGGCTCGGCCCGGGCAGAGGCGAGGTGAAGGACCCATCATGCGGCATTGGCGCGGCCCGTTCGACCGGCAGGGCTACCACCACGGCAATCTGAAGGAGGCGCTGATCGAGGCGGCGCAGCGCTTCATTGCCGAGCGGGGCCTGGGCGGGTTCACCCTCGCCGACGCGGCCAAGCTCGTGGGCGTGACGCCCGCCGCCCTCTACCGCCATTTCCGGGGCCGGGAGGCCCTCGTGGCCGAGGTGGCCTTCCGGGGCTTCAGCCAGCTGGCGGAACGGCTCGGGCGCGCCCTGCAGAGCCAGGGCACGCCGCTGGAGCGCTTCACCCGCATGGGCGAGGCCTATCTGGCCTTCGCCGAGCAGGAGCCCGGCTTCTACGCGGCCATGTTCTCCCCGAGGCCCGGCGACGGGGAAGCCTGCGGGCCGTCCTGGGCCAAGGGCAAGCCGCCGGAGGGGGAAAAAGCCTCCGGCAGCGCCTTCGATTTTCTTGTCCAGGCCCTGTCCGAGACGTTCCCGGAGGGGTTCAGGGACGTGGACAAGCGCTTCATCGCCATCGAGGTCTGGGCCCTGTCCCACGGCATCGCCACCCTCGACGCGGCCGGCCAGCTGCCCCGCGGTCCCGGGCTGCCGGACAAGTACGAGCTCCTGCGCGCGGGCGTGCTCGCCCTGGTTCACGGCGCCCTTAAGGATCGGTCGGGAGCAGGCGGGCGGCCATAGCAGCCCCGGATCGCTCCCGAAAATATCGGCCCAGCCTCCCTTGAAAGCGCCGAAATCCATCCGCATGTAAATGTTGTTAGCATTAACATAGGGACCCTCCGATGTCTGAATCTGCCTCCGCCGCCTGGAATTCGGGCCCGCATCCGGGCCCCTGGAACACCGGCTCTCACCGCCGCTGCGGGCGCTCGCCGCGTCGCGGCATGGAGATCGCCGGCATCATCCTGGGCTTCATCTTCGTCTGGCCGCTCGCGCTGGCCTATCTGGTGTGGAAAATGACAGGATATCCGAAGTACGACGAGGCGAAGGCTTTCCTTCGCGACACGTTCGGCCGGGCCAAGGACGACATGTTCGCGTCCCGCGGCCCTGCCGCCGGCTTCGGCGGCACGGGCAACGCCGCCTTCGAGGAGTACCGCCGCAACGAGCTGAGGCGCCTGGACGAGGAGCGCCGCAAGCTCGACGAGGAGGCCCGCGCCTTCCGGGATTTCGTCGAGGAGCTGAAGCGGGCCAAGGACCGCGAGGAGTTCGACGCCTTCATGGCCAAGCGCCGCGCCGATACGGGCGGCTCGACAAGCGTCTGACGAGACAAGCGGAGCGCCCCGGGGGCGCTCCGTCTTTCTTACGGCCTGCGCAGGCAGCCCTGGGCCAGCTTCACGAAGGCCCGGGCCCGGTGCGACAGGGCTCCGGCCTCGGGCTTGTCCCAATCGACCCCGTGCTTGCGCTCCGAGCTCAGCTCGCCGAAGGTTTCCTCGAAGCCGTCCGGCTGGAACATGGGGTCGTAGCCGAAGCCCATGCCGCCGCGGGGCGGCCAGACCACCTGCCCGAACACCCGCCCCTCGAACAATTCCTCGTGCCCGTCCGGCCAGGCGATCACGAGGGCGGAGACGAAATGGGCCCGCCGGTCCGTCGCCCGGCGCTTGTCCAGTTCGCGGATCACCCGCCCCATGGCGGCGGGGAAATCCTTGTTCGGGCCGGCCCAATCCGCCGTAAAGAGCCCCGGCGCCCCGTCGAGGGCGTCGACGCAGAGCCCGGAATCGTCGGAGAGCGCCGGAAGTCCCGTGGCCCTTGCGGCCGCATGGGCCTTGATGGCGGCGTTCTCGGCGAACATGTGCCCCGTCTCGGCCGGGACCGGCAGGCCGAGATCGCCGGCCGACACCGCCTCGACGCCGAAGGGCGCCAGCAGCTCCTGCATCTCGCGCAGCTTGCCTGCGTTATGGGTCGCGATGACGACCTTGCCGGACAGGGGACGGTGCATGGTCAGGCCAGCGCTTTCTTCTGCAGCTCCACGAGCTGCGCCACCCCCGCCTTGGCGAGGCGCAGGAGGCTCAAGAACTCCTCCTCGGAGAACGGCTTGCCCTCCGCGGTGCCCTGCACCTCCACGATGCCGCCGGAGCCGGTGATGACGAAGTTGGCGTCGGTCTCGGCGGCGGAATCCTCGGCATAGTCGAGGTCCAGCACCGGCTGGCCCTTGTAGATCCCGCAGGAGATGGCGGCCACGGGCTCGCGCAGGGGGTTGAGGGAGATGATCGAGCGCTTCTGCATCCAGGCGAAGCATTCGTGCAGGGCCACCCAGGCCCCCGTGACGGAGGCGGTGCGGGTGCCCCCGTCGGCCTGGATCACGTCGCAATCCACCACGATCTGCCGCTCGCCCATGGCCGGGAGATTGACCACGGCCCTTAAGGAACGGCCGATGAGGCGCTGGATCTCCTGGGTGCGGCCGGAGGGCTTGCCGGAATTGACCTCGCGCCGGGTGCGCTCATGGGTCGCCCGGGGCAGCATGGAGTATTCCGCCGTCACCCAGCCCTTGCCGCTGCCGCGCAGCCATGGCGGGCCCTTCTCCTCCAGGGAGGCGGTGCAGAGCACCCGGGTGTTGCCGAAGGACACGAGGCAGGAGCCCTCCGCATAGCGCGCGACGCCACGCTCCAGGGTGACGGGGCGCAACTCGTCGGGGGCGCGGTTGGACGGACGCATGGTCGAAGGCTCCTCGGAAATTTGATGCAGTCTCTTAGAAGCTGCTAGGATGCCCCGCAAGCGCAGGCTTGCCTAACGCGGCCTCCCTTCGCACATAATAGGAACCTGTCGGGTTGATTTGTGAGAACATAAAAGCAGGCGAATGCACGCAACCGGCCCTTTTTCCAACCCCTCCGAGGCTCACGCCATCGCGGAGCTGAACGACCGCTCCCGCGAGATCTTCCGGCAGATCGTCGAGAGCTACCTCGTGACCGGGGAGCCCGTGGGCTCCCGCCATCTCTCGCGCCTCCTGCCGATGACGCTGTCCCCGGCCTCGATCCGCAACGTGATGGCGGACCTGGAGGCGGCGGGGCTGATCTTCGCGCCCCATACCAGCGCCGGACGCCTGCCGACGGAGATCGGCCTGCGCTTCTTCGTGGACGCCATGATGGAGATCGGCGACGTGACCGCCGAGGAGCGGGGCCGCATCGAGGCGCAGATGCGGGCGGCCGCCTCCGGCCACACCATGGAAACGGCCCTCGCCGAGGCCTCGGCGCTGCTGTCGGGGGTCTCGCGGGGCGCGGGCGTGGTGGTGACCTCCAAGTCCAATGCCCGCCTCAAGCACATCGAATTCGTCCGCCTCGACCCCGCCCGCGCCCTGGTGGTGCTGGTGTCGGAGGACGGCTCGGTGGAAAACCGCCTCCTGGACCTGCCGCCCGGCCTGCCCGCCAGCGCCCTGGTGGAGGCCGGCAATTTCCTCAACGCCCGCATCCAGGGCAAGACCATCGCGGACATCCGGCGCGAGATCGAGACCCGCCGGGACGACATGGAGCGGGAGCTCGACGCGCTCACCGCGCGGCTCGTGGAGGCGGGGCTCGCCACCTCGGTGGGCGCGGCCGGATCGCGCCAGCTCATCGTGCGCGGCCAGGCGAACCTGCTCGACGACCTCAAGGCCGCGGAGGATCTCGACCGCATCCGCCTGCTCTTCTCCGATCTCGAGACCCAGACGGACGTGATCGACCTCCTGAGCCGGGCCGAGGGCGGCGAGGGGGTGCGCATCTTCATCGGATCGGAGAACAAGCTGTTCTCCCTCTCCGGCTCCTCGATGATCGCCGCCCCCTTCCGGGACGGCAGCCAGAAGATCGTCGGGGTCCTGGGCGTCATCGGCCCGACCCGGCTCAACTACGCCCGCATCGTGCCCATGGTGGACTACACCGCCAAGGTGATCTCACGGATCCTGGAGCGGGGGCGCTAGGCGGCGCGGCCGCTCTTGGGCCGGTACAGCGCATAAAGCAGCAGGATCCCGGCGAGCAGCGCCCCGGCCAGGATCGGCGCCCGCCCATCGCCTGTGGTCACGCGCACGACCACGAGGCCGGCGCAGACGAGGCTGCCGAGCACCGGCAGCACGAGCGGGATCTCGAAGCGTCCCCGCGGCTCCCCGTCCCGGTTCTTCAGGAGGACGAGGGCCCCGTTCAGGAGCGCGAAGACGAAGAGCAGCATGAGCACGGTTGCGGCGGCCAGTTGGCCGATGGTGCCGATGACGGCGAGCGGCGCGACCACGGCGAACAGGGCGAGGATCGCCAGATGCGGCGTGCGCCTGCTGGCGTGAACCCGGCCGAGCCAGGCCGGCAGCAGGCCCTGGTGGGCCATGCCATAGGCCAGGCGCGACGCGGTCACGTAGTTGACGAGAGCCGTGTTGGCAACGGCGAACAGGGTGATGGTCGCATAGACGACGGGCGGCAGCCAGGGCGCGGCCCGCTCCATCACCGCCGTGATCGGACCCGGAGCGCTGGCCAGTTCCCGCCAGGGCAGAACCGAGACGGCCGTGATGGCGACGCCCACGTAGATCACCGCCGCAATCGCCATGGCGGCGATCAGCCCGATGGGAACGGTGCGCTGGGGATCCCGGCATTCCTCCGCCACGTTGATGGCGTCCTCGAACCCCAGGAAGGCGAAGAAGGTCAGCACCGCCCCCTGCAGCACCAGCAGGACGATCACATCGCTCGCCCCCTCGCCGGGAGGCGGCGTTTCGAGCAGATCCACATTCCCCCAATAGCCGATGCCCACGGCGACCACGAGCAGGAGGCCGCCCGCCTCGATGCAGGTGCAGAGCACGTTGACCCACATGGATTCGCGGATGCCGCGCAGGACAAGTCCCGTGAGGAGCAGCAGGAAGCCGACCGCCAGAAGCGTGACCGTCTGCTCGCCTCCCCCTGTGAGGGTGGCGAGGTTGGCGGCGAAGACGCGGGACTGGGTGGCCACGGACGTGAGGGCCGAGCAGGCCACCGCGAGCCCCACCACGAAGCCGATCAGCGGCGAGCGATAGGCCCGCTCGGCGATATAGGCGGCCCCGCCGGCGCGGGGATAGCGCGAGCCGAGGGAGGCATAGGTCAGGGCGGTGAGCAGGGCCGCCACAAGGGCGACCAGGAAGGCGAGCCAGACCGCATTCCCGACCAGCCCGGCCGCCTGCCCCATCAGGCCGTAGACGCCGGAGCCCAGCATGCTGCCGAGCCCATAGAGGGTCATCTGGAACGGGCCGATGCTCCGGTGCAGTTCAGGGCGTCCGGTTGTCCCGGCGCCCTCCTTGAGCGAAACGACAGGGCTTCCCGCCATGACTGCGTTCCCTTGCTGTCTGCCTCAAGGATAGAGCGGCGACGGAGAATTGCGAGACCGAGGCGTGAGTGTCGTGGGACGGAGCCTGTTCCGGGACACGCGACACCGCCTTCCCTTGGCTTTGGCGGCCCATGCTGCTATTGCCCGGCCAACAGGGTTCCATACCCGCCCGAGTTTCCTGATGACCGCACGCAGCTTCGACAATATCCGCAACTTCTCCATCGTGGCCCATATCGACCACGGCAAGTCGACCCTGGCCGACCGTCTGATCCAGACGACCGGGGCGCTCACCGCGCGCGAGATGACGGAGCAGGTGCTCGACAACATGGATATCGAGCGCGAGCGCGGCATCACCATCAAGGCGCAGACCGTGCGCCTGGAATACAAGGCCCAGGACGGCAAGACCTATATCCTGAACCTCATGGACACCCCCGGCCACGTGGACTTCGCCTACGAGGTGTCGCGCTCGCTCGCCGCCTGCGAGGGCTCGCTCCTGGTGGTGGACGCCAGCCAGGGCGTGGAGGCGCAGACCCTGGCCAACGTGTACCAGGCCATCGACGCCAACCACGAGATCGTCCCGATCCTCAACAAGATCGACCTGCCCGCCGCCGATCCGGACCGGATCAAGGAGCAGATCGAGGAGGTGATCGGCATCGACGCCTCGGAGGCGGTCGCCATCTCGGCCAAGACCGGGCTGAACATCGAGGGCGTGCTGGAGGCCATCGTCAAGAAGCTGCCGCCGCCCAAGGGCGACCCGGATGCGCCCCTGAAGGCGCTGCTGGTCGATTCCTGGTACGATGCCTATCTCGGCGTGGTGGTTTTGGTGCGGATCATCGACGGCTCCATGAAAAGAGGCTCGACCATCCGGATGATGGGCACCGGCGCGTCCTACAGCCTCGACCGGGTCGGGGTATTCTCGCCCAAGATGCAGGAGATGGCCCAGCTCGGACCGGGCGAGGTCGGCTTCCTCACCGCCTCGATCAAGGAAGTGGCCGACACCCGCGTCGGCGACACCATCACGGACGAGCGCAAGCCCACCGCCGAGGCGCTTCCGGGCTTCAAGCCCGTGCAGCCGGTGGTGTTCTGCGGCCTCTTCCCGGTGGACGCCGCCGAGTTCGAGAACCTGCGAGCCGCCATGGGGCGCTTGCGCCTCAACGACGCCAGCTTCTCCTACGAGATGGAGACCTCGGCGGCCCTGGGCTTCGGCTTCCGCTGCGGCTTCCTGGGCCTGCTTCATCTCGAGATCATCCAGGAGCGCCTGGAGCGCGAGTTCAACCTGGACCTGATCTCCACCGCCCCTTCCGTGGTCTATCATCTGAAGCTGCGCGACGGCTCGACCATCGAGCTGCACAACCCGGCCGACATGCCGGACGTGATGAAGATCGAAACCATCGAGGAGCCGTGGATCCGCGCTACCATCCTGACTCCGGACGACTATCTCGGCGCCGTGCTCAAGCTGTGCCAGGACCGGCGCGGGGTGCAGATCGACCTCAACTATGTGGGCAGGCGCGCCATGGTGATCTACGACCTGCCCCTCAACGAGGTGGTGTTCGACTTCTACGACCGCCTGAAATCGATCTCCAAGGGCTACGCCTCCTTCGACTACCATATCTCCGACTACCGGGAGGGCGACCTGGTGAAGATGTCGGTTCTGGTCAACGCCGAGCCCGTCGACGCGCTCTCGATGCTGGTCCACCGCGACCGCGCCGAAGGTCGCGGCCGGGCCATGTGCGAGAAGCTCAAGGACCTGATCCCGCCGCACATGTTCCAGATCCCGGTCCAGGCCGCCA
>DATHAU010000204.1:0-6083 GCA_035296545.1 Microvirga sp. | reverse complement strand
AACCCGGCAAAGGCCATCTCCGAGATCAAGAAGATGATGATCGCGCGTGCCGTGTGACCCCCGTTCGCGCCATTCCGCACCTTGCTGCGGGAGCGTCACTCGGTAGGAACGGCAAAAACCCGGCGAGTCCTCGCCGGGTTTTGAACATCGCGTCCGCGATGCGAGGAGGCCTAGAACGAGCAGCCGTAGGAGGCCATCGCGGCCTTCGTCTGGTCGCTCGATGCCTTGCAGGTGGCTTCCAGAGCCGGCTTCGAATTGGCGTTCTTGGACAGGTCCGTGAAGGTCTTCTTGAGCTGCTCGACCTGGGTCTTGAGGGCCGCCTGCTGGGCGGCGGGAACCTTCGTGTTCACGCAAGTCTCGTACTTGGCGAGGAAGTCGTCACAAACTGCGACGCCCGTGGTCTGGGCCTGAGCAGCCATGGAGGTCAACATTACGGCCGCAAGGACAAAGGCGGTCTTCTTCATAAAAAGTCCTCTTGTTTGCTTCGGGCGGCCGAATGTTGGAATATTAAGGAACGCACCGAAAGCCCACCGCCTTGAGCGAGTTTCTTCGGAGAAGTGCGGTTTCCCCGCGCGATAGCGGAAGACAGGTCCGCCGACAGACGAGGTCGGTCTGCTGCGGCGCTCAGCCCTTTCCTTCATCGAAGCCAGAGACATTCCATGCCTCAAAACGGCTTGAAGTAATTATATAACGATATAGATCTGACCAGGCCTTTTGTGCGGAGCCGGTCGTGCCTGTGCTTCTTTCCATCCTCGGCGCTCTCGCGGCTGCCGCGTTCTTTTACTACCGGGTGCGGGCGGCTTCGCGCCTGACGGACGAAACCGTTCGCGCCATCGAGGATCCTGCCCTCGCCGCGGCCGCCCTGCTGATCGCTCTCGCGTCTCGCCGCGGGCCTATGGGCCCTGCCGCCCAGAGCGCGATCCGCAACGAGATGCGCCACGTGATGGCCGTGCCCAAGGTCGAAGAGGCGTTCAACTTCGCCCGCCGTGTGGCGGGCCACGTCAAGGATCCCAACGAACTCGTGGGTCGCTTCTCGAGGCTGTGGATGGACCGGCTGCGGCCCTCAGAGCGCGCTGAGCTTTACGATATGGCGTCCCGGGTTGCCGAGGCCTATGGAGGACCCACGGACGAACAGGCCGGCTGCTTGCGGCTCCTGAGCGAAGGTCTCGGCTTGACTCGCCCCTGATCTCTGCCATTTCACGGTTCCCGACCGCACATGCGGTCCAAGACAACAAACGACGCGGTCAACGATTGAGGTTGTGATGAGACGACAAGGTTTCGCGCTGGCTGCCACCCTCTGCGCCGCATTGGCCCTGGGCGCATGCACCTCGACCCGTTTCGGCGGCGCTCCGGTCCAGAGCGCCACGGCCGCGCCCATCCTCGATCCCGAACCGGTCGAGGCGGTGCCGTCCGGTCCCGTGGAAATCGCTCCCCTGGCGCCCATCGAGGGACAGCCCCTGCCGCCCGCGGCGGGCGCCCCCATGGCTCCCGGCATGACGCCCCCGGGCGGAACCGATATCGCGGCCCTGCCGCCGGCCGTTCCTCCCCCGGCCGCTCCGGCCAGCCGCACCGCCATGGTCGGCGCCTGGACCGCCCGGGACGCCTCCGGCGGCTCCTGCCGCGTCCAGCTTTCGAGCTCGCCCGCCCTCGACCTCTACCGGGCCTCGGCCTCCGGCTGCTCCAATCAGGACCTGTCCAGGGTCAACGCCTGGGACTACCGGGACGGGGAGGTCTATCTCTACCAGACCGGCGGCGCGGTGGCGGCGCGCCTGCGCGGCACCTCGTCCGCGCTCAGCGGCGCCATCGCCAAGTCCGGCGCGCCGCTCTCCATGGCCCGCTAAGGCGGCGTCGCTCGTCCCGTGGCCGATCCCCGCCTGTCGAACCCCACATCCATCGCGGCCCGCTACGAAGCGCTGGTGCTGGAAGGCGCCATCGAGCGCGATCCGGCGCAGGTGAAGGTGCTCCGGCGGCTCGAAGCCCTGGCAGAGGGGCTCGACCGGTTCCGGCTCGCCCGCAAGACGAGCTCCCTGGGCTGGCTCTTCGGCAAGAAGAACCATGCGCCCCCGAAAGGGCTCTACATCTGGGGCTCCGTGGGGCGCGGCAAGACCATGCTCATGGACCTGTTCTTCGAGGCCCTGCCCCTGCGGGGCAAGCGCCGGGTCCATTTCCACGCCTTCATGTCCGAGGTGCACGAGCGCATCCACCAGTGGCGGCAGCTGCTCAAAGCCGGCCAGGTGAGCGGCGACGATCCCATCGCCCCGGTGGCGGAGGTGCTGGCCAGGGAAGCGTGGGTGCTCTGCTTCGACGAGTTCGCCGTCACCGACATCGCCGACGCCATGATCCTGGGGCGATTGTTCACCGCGCTCTTCGCCCATGGGGTCGTGGTGGTCGCCACCTCCAACGTGGAGCCGGACCGCCTCTACGAGGGCGGCCTCAACCGGTCGCTCTTCCTGCCCTTCATCGGGCTCCTGCAGGAGCGGATGGACGTGGCAAAGCTGGAAGCCCGCACGGATTTCCGCCTGGAAAAGCTCGCGGGCAGCCCCGTCTTCCATACGCCCGCGGATGCAGGGTCCCATGAAGCCCTGTCCCGCGCCTTCAAGCGCCTCACGGGGCGCGAGCAGGGCAAGCCCGTCACCCTGACCGTCAAGGGCCATCCGGTCGAGGTGCCCCAGGCGGCGGCGGGCGTCGCGCGCTTCTCGTTCGAGGATCTCTGCTCCAAGCCCCTGGGCGCCGCCGATTACCTGGCTCTTGCGGAGAGGTTTCACACCATCATCCTGGAGAACATCCCCAGGATGGACTTCGAGCGCCGCAACGAAGCCAAGCGCTTCATCACGCTCATCGACACCCTCTACGATTCCCACGTGAAGCTCCTGGCCTCCGCCGAGGCCGAGGCGCCGGAGCTCTACCGCGCCGAGACCGGGCGGGAGGCCTTCGAGTTCGACCGCACCGTGTCGCGGCTCATCGAGATGCGCTCGGAGGAATACCTGTCCCTGCCGCACGGGCGCGCCGACTCCTCCGGCAGCGGGCGGAGCACGGGGCTGGTCGAGACATGAGGCGGCCCCGCGGCGCCGCCCTGCGCGTCCCGGAGGCCGCCGCACCGGCCGATACCCGGCTCCTGGCCATCGCGGCCGATCAGCTCAAGCGCTTCGGCCCCCGTCATGTCACCGTGGTGGGCATTGCGGACGCGGCGGGCATGACCCACGCCAACGTCTACCGCTACTTCGCCTCCAAGGCGGCCCTGATCGATGCGGTCGCCGGGCAATGGCTGCGCAGCCTGGAGGCGGTCATCGCCGACATCGCCGACGCGCCGGACCCGGCCGACGACAAGCTGGAGCGCCTGCTCCAGGCCTGGGCCCGCACCCACCGGGACCTCCTGATGGAGGACCGGCATCTCTTCGACGTCTATTGCTCCGCCACCGAGACCTCCCGGGCCCTCATCCGCAAGCACCGCGCCCGCATGCGGCTCCTCATCGAGCGGGTCCTGGACGAGGGGATCGCTACGGGAAAGTTCGAGCCCCGGGACCGGGAGAAGGCGCTCGCCCTGGTCAGCGACGCGGTCTACCGCTTCATCAATCCGCTGACGGTTCGCCTGGACGTGGAGGTGCCCCAGGACATCCTGGATCAGCGCCTCGCGGCCATGATCCGGGTGGTCCTGCGCGCCCTCGCCCATGGGAATGTATAGCGCCGGTTACAAAATATGAAAATTGTAACAGGATATTTCGGACTAGGCATTTTCTGCTAAGACATTGACTAGAATGAATTTTTAAAGAGTTCCAGGCTAGACCGAAGGTCTCCCCGATGGCAAACCGTTGCCGTTCAACCTTTTGTTGGCTTGAAGCAGTCCCATTTGTGAGTCAAACAGCGCCACCCTCAAAAGGCCTCGCCTCCCAACATACCTAAGGACATATCCATGGCCCGTCACAAGATCGCGCTCATCGGCGCCGGCCAGATCGGCGGCACCCTCGCCCATCTCGTCGGCTTGAAGGAACTCGGCGACGTCGTCCTGTTCGACATCGCGGAAGGCGTTCCCCAGGGCAAAGGTCTCGACATCGCCGAATCCGCGCCGGTGGACGGGTTCGACGCCAAGTACCAGGGCGCGAACGACTATTCCGCCATTGCAGGCGCCGACGTGATCATCGTCACCGCCGGCGTGCCGCGCAAGCCCGGCATGAGCCGCGACGACCTGCTCGGCATCAACCTGAAGGTCATGGAAGCGGTGGGGGGCGGCATCAAGCAATATGCCCCCGAGGCCTTCGTCATCTGCATCACCAACCCCCTCGACGCCATGGTGTGGGCCCTGCAGAAGTTCTCCGGCCTCGCACCCGAGAAGATCGTCGGCATGGCCGGCGTGCTCGACTCCGCCCGCTTCCGCCACTTCCTGGCCGAGGAGTTCAAGGTGTCGGTGGAGGACGTGACCGCCTTCGTGCTCGGCGGCCACGGCGACGACATGGTGCCCCTGGTGCGCTACTCCACGGTGGCCGGCGTTCCGCTCCCCGACCTGGTGAAGATGGGCTGGACCAGCCAGGAGAAGCTCGACGCCATGGTCGAGCGCACCCGCAAAGGGGGCGGCGAGATCGTCAACCTGCTCAAGACCGGCTCCGCCTTCTATGCCCCGGCCGCCTCCGCCATCGCCATGGCCGAGAGCTACCTGAAGGACAAGAAGCGCGTCCTGCCCTGCGCCGCCTACCTCACCGGCCAGTACGGCGTCAGGGACATGTTCGTCGGCGTGCCCATCGTGATCGGCGCAGGCGGCGTCGAGCGCATCGTCGAGGTCGAGTTCTCCGGCGACGAGAGGGGCATGTTCGAAAAGTCCGTCGCCTCGGTGCAGGGGCTGATCGACGCCTGCAAGCAGATCAATCCGGCGCTGGGATAGGGGCGAATGGTGGGTGGCGAATGGCGAATGGGGGAGACAATGTTCCCCGCGCCCTTCGATCCCTCACCACTTGCCATTCGCCATTCGCCATTCGCCTCAAAGGTGCGAACACATGAACATCCATGAATACCAAGGCAAAGCCGTTCTGAAGGAATTCGGTCTTCCGGTCTCCCGCGGGGTCGCCATCTTCTCCGCCGACGAGGCGGAGGCCGCCGCCAAGGAGCTTGGGGGTCCGCTCTGGGTGGTGAAGTCCCAGATCCATGCGGGCGGCCGCGGCAAGGGCCGGTTCAAGGAAGCCGATGCGGGCGAGAAGGGCGGCGTGCGGCTGGCCAAGTCCATCGACGAGGTCAAGCAGTTCGCGCAGCAGATGCTGGGCAAGACCCTGGTGACCATCCAGACCGGCGAGGCCGGCAAGCAGGTCAACCGTCTCTATATCGAGGACGGCTCCGACATCGAGAGCGAGTTCTACCTCTCCATGCTGGTCGACCGCGCCACCGGCCGCGTCGCCTTCGTGGTCTCCACGGAAGGCGGCATGGACATCGAGCAGGTCGCCCACGACACCCCGGAAAAGATTTTGACTTTCGCGGTCGATCCGGCCACCGGCGTCATGCCCCATCACGGCCGCACCGTGGCCAAGGCCCTCGGTCTCAAGGGCTCGCTGGCCAAGGAAGCCGAGGAGATCGTCACCAAGCTCTACACGGCCTTCCTGGCGAAGGACATGGAGATGCTGGAGATCAACCCGCTCATCGTCACCAAGGACGGGCACCTGCGCTGCCTCGACGCCAAGGTGTCCTTCGACGGCAACGCCCTCTACCGTCACCCGGACATGGTGCAGCTCCGCGACATCACGGAAGAGGATGAGAAGGAGATCGAGGCGTCCAAGCACGACCTCGCCTATATCGCACTCGACGGCACCATCGGCTGCATGGTCAACGGCGCGGGGCTGGCCATGGCGACGCTGGACATCATCAAGCTCTACGGCGAGGAGCCGGCGAACTTCTTGGATGTGGGCGGCGGCGCATCGGAGGAGAAGGTGACGGCGGCGTTCAAGATCATCACCGCCGACCCGAACGTGAAGGGCATCCTGGTCAACATCTTCGGCGGCATCATGAAGTGCGACGTCATCGCCCGCGGCGTGATCGCGGCCGTGAAGACGGTGGGCCTCCAGGTTCCCCTGGTGGTGCGCCTCGAGGGCACCAACGTGGAGGAG
>DATHAU010000203.1:0-8169 GCA_035296545.1 Microvirga sp. | reverse complement strand
CTTCATTTCTCTCCCGCCCGGCAGGAGTTCCAAGACCTTGGCGAGTTCGGTTCCAAGCGCGCGGCCGACCAGATGGCAGGCCTTGTTCAGGATGGCGTCCAGGTTCTCCGCCTTGAGGGCGAAATCCCCGAACTCCGCCAGAACCCGCTGCTGGTCCAGCAGCTCTTCCTGATTGGTATCCTGTTGATCCGCCATCTCGTGGAACGTCCGGGCAAGGAGACTGATCGGCTCCTAATAAGCCCCGGAAATGTTTTTGGGTTCCGGCAGCCGCGAAAGCCCCTGTGGACGCTGCCCGCAGGGACCGAATTCAGCGGCAAAGTTATTGCGGCTGCAAGGGCGGGCCGGGATATTCCATCAGGCCCCCGCATCGGGCCGGGTCCGCACCAGCCACGTTCCGGACGCGCAGAACCGCGATGGGCCTCCTCGGCCTGGAGGTTCAGGCAGGGCTTCCGATCATCGCTCAGGGATACTGAAGCGCGGATGCTGAAGCGCGGATGCCGGAGCGCCTCGGCGCTCCCGTCACCGGAGAACGGCGCTCGCCTCGATCCTCTGCTCGGCCGTGCGGGTGATTTCCGCCAGGAAGGGGCTGATGTCCTCGTAGCGGTCCATGCGGCGGACGATCTTCGAATCGATCTTGTTGTAGAGCTCGGCCACGCTCACCGACCGGCTCTTGCGCCCCTTGCCCTCCATGAACAGGCCCTTGTTGGCCCTGGCGGCCTTGGGGAAGAGCTTGGAGGCCTTGGTGTCGGGGCTCTCGTCGAGGGCCTCCAGGAACCGGACGGCCGCGGAGGCGCCCAGGAAATGGGCGATGTAGAGCTCGGCCTCGGCGAGTTCGCGCTCCCCCCGGGCCTGGAGCGCCCGCTCCACGTCCTTGATCAGCTCGCCGGCCATGAGCGCCGAGAAATAGGGATCGGTGCGCAGATTCATGATCCACTCCCGGTCCCTGTCGCTCACCACCGGGTCGCCGTCCACGTTGCGGATCGCCGCCGCGGCGGCGGCGAACCCGTAATCGGCCGCGTGGAGGTGGACCACCTCCAGCCAAGTGCGGTCGATGAACTGGAAGAGCCCCTGGGCCGACGAGGTGGAGGCCTTGGCCTCCGGCGACAGGCTTGACTCCACGTCCGCCAGGGTCATCATGTAGACCGGGTCGACCCCGGTCACGTGGGCCGCCTTGAGGATGGAATGGACCAGCCAGCGCTGGATCTTGCGGCCGCTGAAGGGAACCAGCTCGTCAGGGTCGCCCGCGGCCTCGGGGGCCGCCTCCTGCTGCGCCGGCTTGGTCCGCCGCGCCTTGGACAGGGAGAAGGCTCCGTCGAGAATCGCCTGGAACAGGCCCGGCTCCCTGCCGAGCTGCGGGGTGAATTCCAGGGAGGCGGGTTGCGGCGCGAGGTCCGCAGGGCCGAATTGCGGCACGAAGTCCAGGGAGGCGGTTACGATCGGCTCGATGACGATGGCCTGGGGTCTTTCCGCCAGGGCGCCCGGCAGGGTCGCCACCGCGGCGGGCCCCGCCGCCACGGCCTGGAGGCCGACCACGGCGCCCAGGGCCAGGACAAGATGAAGTGAACGGCGGACGATTCGTCCACCCTTGCGCGCAACCGGGACGGGTTGCGGCACTGCGCATAGCAGCGTTCTCGCAGTGATCAGCATCTGATTTTCCCGCGTGACCCGACCGGTGGCCGGATCATCCCCTTGTGTTCTGGCACAAGGGTTGGCGGGTAGTTGTGTCCAGAATCGGTCAGCTTGACAGTAAAAAAGCGGTTAATAGGTCTTTTGGGGCGGTTTTCCCCATCTCAACACGGTTAATTCTCGGGATCTAAGAGGACGACTGGGCTACGAGCTGCGCGTTCGTCCGCTCGAGCCGCTGCGCCAGCTCCCGCATGACGGCGAGCGCCATCTGGGGAAACTGGGCGAGCAGTTCCAGGAAAACCCGCTTGTCGATTCGCAGCGCCGTCGTCGGTTCGGCGGCCGTGATGGTCGCGGAGCGGGGCGTATCCGACAGGATACCCATTTCCCCGACAAGGGCGTTGCCCCCCAGTTCGGCCACCTGGATCTCCCCGTTGGGCGTGTTGAGGAGCACGTTCGCCCGCCCGTCCAGGATCACGTAAGCCGCGTCGGACAGGTCGCCCTGGGCGAAGAAGCGCTGCCCTCCGGCGAACTGCACCCGCTCGCTGGTGAAAGCGAGAAGCTTCAAGCGCGACGGGTCGATGTCCTTGAACATCGGCACCTGACGCAAGGATTGGACCTCGGCCTCAAGGGTCATGCCACCTCTCCTGGTATCCTCTGGGCAGTTTCCGCCTCGGGGCGATCCGCCCCCGGCGCCGGGCCTGCCGCCTGTTCTGCAATGATTTGCCCGTTCTTGAAGCTTATCTGAACATCGAAAGCGCCGGCCTGTCGATCATTGGGCAGGACCATGAACAGGCTTTGCCCATCGAGAAGCTCGAGAAGAAGCTGCATCATCTGCTGGCCCCGCGCCTCGTCGAAGGGCGCGAGAGCGCCGTCGATGACCAAAATGTCCGGCCGCTTCACCAGGCAGCGCACGAGGTTCACGCTGGCGCGGGCCTGAGGCGACAGGAGCCGGCCTGCGGTTCCCACCTGGTGATTGAGGCCGATGCGCTCCAGATCCTCCAGCAGGCCCAGTTCGCGCACCACCGCCGCCATCGCCTCCGCCACCCGGGCCCTGGCGTTGGCGACCTGATAGCTGACGCGCCCGAACAGGAGGTTGTCGCGCACGGGCGCGGCCGGGTTGATTCTTTCGGGATCGTAGAACTCCACCCCGACGATCTCGGACTTTTCCAGGGTCTCCCGCACGAAGCTGCGGGCGTCCACGAGCCGCTCCTTCAGCCTGTCGTCGAGCAGGCCCAGGCGGTGGCGGGCCTCCACATAGGCCAGGGGAAGCGACAGAAGCCGGGTTTCGTCCTCCCGCTTCAGGTCCGTGCGCCGGCGCAGGATGGCCTCGAAGTCGGGCAACTCCTCGGCCCCGATGAAGGAGAACTGCTCGAACAGGGAATGTCCCGGAGGCAGCCCCTGGAAGATTTCCGTCATGGTCCCGGCGATCTGCAGGCCCATGCCCACGAGGTCGCCGGTCAGCTCCGCCCGGCCGATGGCGTCGCGGAACCCCGGATTCTGGGCGAGGTTGCGCCCCATGAACTCCTCGGAGACCGGCACCCCGAACAGGAGGTTCTCGGCCACGGTGGCCTGGCTGTTGTAGCGGGCCGGGTCGAAGGGATCGACCAGATCGGTCATGCCGTTCGACTGGAAGGTCTCCCTCAGGCGCCGGCGCGCCTCCACGAGGCGCCCGGCAAGGGCGGAATGGCGCTCGGGATCGATCCGTCCGGCAAGCCCGAACAGGTAGATTTCCTCGCCCATGCCGATCCGGTTCATCAGCTCGATCAGGATGCGGTCGAGATCGTGTTCGTCCGTGGCGCCGATCCATTCATAGTCGATCCACTGATCGGCGATGTTCTCCACGGGATTGCCCGTTCTGATCGCCTCCGTGATGCGGCGCTCCGCCTCGCGGCTGCTCTCCTTCATCTTGCCGAGGGGCTTGGTGCGCAGGCCGTAGATCAGGTTCTCGCGGATGCTGCCCGGGAACAGGATGGGATCGATCCCCGCATAGGCGATCCTCAGGCCGGCCACGGAGGCGGGAACCTGCATCAGGTCCCGGTCGCCGATGCGGATCTGGCCCCCGAAGCCCGACATGCGCCGCCCGATGATCCGGGCCATGATGCTCGCGGCGGACCCCCCGCCGGAGATCAGCGCCACGCTGGCGGGCAGCTCGACCGCGAAGGAGGCCCCGTCGATGATCATGCCCCCATGGGCGTCGGAGACCCGGATGTCCTCGCCCACCAGGGGCCCGACCAGGGGCCTGTCCTCCGCCTCCTCCCGCGCCTTGATCTGGGGCGCGAGCCGCTCTTCCGCGAAATGCTCGGTGACCTGATCGTACTTGACCTGGACGTCGAGGCGCTGCTGGTCCCAGTCGATGAGCTCCTTCAGGGGCGGCGGCAGCTCGCGGTAGGCGTTCACCACCGCGACGAGCTGGCCGATGTCGAGGGTGCCGCGCAGGGCGAAGTAGCCGCCGACCGCGTAGAAGAAGAACGGGGTGAGCTGAGCCAGGAAGTTATTGAGGAATTTGACGATGAATTTGCGGTTGTAGATTTCCACCCGGATGTCGAACAGCCGGAAGAGGCGGTTGCCGATCTCGGCCCGCTCCCAGCTGTAGGCGTTGTGCACGTGAACCACCTCGATCCCGTCGAGGACTTCCGCGATGCGCCCCGCGAGCTGGCGGGAGGCGAGCTGGCGCTCCCGCCCCAGGCGCAGCAGGGCGCGGCGCAGGCGGGGAATGATGGTGAACTGCACCGCGATCACGGCAAGCGCCATCAGCCCGAGCCAGATGTTCTGCACCATGATGAAGAACAGGGCCGTGACGGCCTGCATCCCCAGGAAGATCGGCGTGATGAAGGCGTCCCCGATGAAGCCGCCGATGGGCTCGACCTCGTCCTTGATGATCGTGGCGGTTTCCGAGGATTTGACGGTGCGCAGGGCCTCCGGCGTGAAGCGCAGGACCATGGAGAAGAGGTCGAAGCGCAGGCGCCGCAGCATCCGCTCCCCGAGCACCCCCTTGGCCACGTTCACCCAGTACTTGAACAGGCCGTTGATGACCACGAACAGCAGGAACAGGCCGGACAGGCCGAGGAGCAGGCCGAGGCGTCCGACCTCGAATCCCTCGAAGATCTGCCAGGAGCCGCCGCCGAGCCATTCGGGCAGGTCGAATCCCAGCTTCAGGAACGGAGCCGTCACGTTCCCGTCCTTGAAGGCCTCCCCCTGGATCGCCTGGTTCACGATCTGGCGAGGCAGGTCCAGGGACATGAAGTAGAACGGCTGGGAAACGAGCACGACGGCGCAGACGAGCAGTTGATCGCGCCTCGAATGCGTCCAGATATAGCGGAAGAGGCTCTTTTGCATCAGTTCAACATGCCGTCTTATGGCCCTGAAAGGCTCCCCTTTCCGATCCGGGGCGCCGCCATAGTTTGACGGCCAAGGCTATTGCAAGGGTAGAGAAGGGTGTCTTAACCTTAAATGACCTTACCTCAAAGGACTCCTCTCTCCCAATAAGGGACGGCCGCATGGCAAACCCGCTCATGGACTCTACCACGGACTCGAGCCCTCGTCCGGCTCCGTCCGGGTCTCCTCGTGGGATCAGGGTCCTCATCTACAGCCACGATACCTTCGGGCTCGGTCATCTGCGCCGGTCCAGGGCCATCGCCAATGCGATCGTGAACGACCGGCCGGGCACCTCGGTGATCATCATCTCGGGGTCGCCGGTCATCGGCAGCTTCGAGTTCGGCCCCGGGGTCGACTACATCCGCATTCCCGGCGTCACCAAGCTTCCGGACGGGGATTACCGCAGCCACAACCTCAACGTGGAGCTGGACGAGGCGGTGGGCCTGCGCCAGGCCCTCATCCTTCAGACCGCCAAGGCGTTCCGGCCCGACGTGTTCATCGTCGACAAGGAGCCCACGGGCTTTCGCGGCGAGGTCGTGCCCGCCCTCGACTACCTGCAGGCGGTGGGCTGCCGCCTCGTGCTCGGCATCCGGGACGTGATGGACGAGCCCGCCCTCCTGGTTCCCGAATGGGGGCGCAAGGGCGCGAAGGAGGCCCTGATCCGCTACTACAACGAAATCTGGGTCTATGGCCTCGAGGACGTGTACCGGCCCCTGAAGGCTCTCGACCTGCCCGCCTCGGTGGAGAAGCGGATCACCTATACGGGCTACCTGCGCCGGGAGGTGCCGCCGACGCCCTCCCTGACCAAATACCCCAAGATCACCAAGCAGCCCTTCATCCTCGTGACCACCGGCGGCGGGGGCGACGGGGACGACCTCATCGACTGGGTGATCTCCGCCTACGAGGCCGACGCCGCGCTGGAAATGCCGGCCCTGATCCTGTTCGGCCCGTTCATCGACCGGGACAAGCGCAGCGCCTTCGTGGAGCGCATCGCCAAGCAGCCCAAGCTGGACGTGCTGTCCTTCGACAACAAGATCGAATGGCTGATGAAGAAGGCCGAGGCCATCGTGGCCATGGGCGGCTACAACACCTTCTGCGAGGCCCTGTCCTTCGACAAGCGCACCCTGATCGTCCCGCGCACCAAGCCCCGGCTGGAGCAATACATCCGGGCCGTCGAGGCGGAGCGTCTGGGCCTCGTGAGCATGTTGAGCGACTACCGGGAGCCGCGCACGCCGGAGCGCATGGCGGAGGCCCTGCGGTCCCTCGCCGCCCAGCCGCGCCCCTCGGAGGTGGTCATTCCGGGCCTTCTCGACGGGCTCGACCGGGTCCAGGAGCGGCTCAAGGCTCTCATGGAGCCCGCCAATGTTCTTGCCGCCTATCATGAGGCGGCCGAGTAGCCCGACCGATGCTGCCCTCGCCCACAGCCCGACGCATCGCCGTGGTCGTGAAAGGCTATCCGCGCCTTTCCGAGACGTTCATCGCGCAGGAGATCCTCGCCCTCGAAGAGCGCGGCCTTTCACTCGACATCTGGTCCCTCCGCCATCCCACGGAGCAGGCCGTGCACCCCATGAACCGCAGGATCAAGGCCGGGGTGACCTACCTGCCGGAATACCTCTACCAGGAGCCCCTGCGGGTGCTGCGCGGCGCCCTCTGGAGCCTGGGGCGGAAGGGGTTCTGGCCCGCCGTCAGGGCCTTCGGGCGCGACCTGAGGCGGGATTTCACCGCAAACCGCGTGCGGCGTCTGGGCCAGGCCTTCGCCATGGCCCGGGAACTGCCCGCGCAGGTGGGGCACCTGCACGTGCATTATCTCCACACCCCCGCCTCCGTGGTCCGCTACGCCGCTCTCCTGACCGGACGCACCTGGACCTTCTCGGCCCATGCCAAGGACATCTGGACCACCCCCGAGTGGGAGAAGCGCGAGAAGATGGCCGAAGCCCTCTGGGGGGTGACCTGCACCCAAGGGGGCGCGGCGCATCTGCAGGCGCTCTCCGGGCCGGAGCGCGTCGCGCTGGTCTATCACGGGCTCGACCTCTCGCGCTTTCCCGCGCCGCCCGAGAGCCGCTCCGCCCGGGACGGTTCAGACCCCACGGACCCGGTCCGCATCGTGTCGGTCGGGCGGGCGGTCGCCAAGAAGGGCTACGGCGATCTCGTCAAGGCCCTCGCGGCCCTGCCGTCCGGCCTCCACTGGCGCTTCGCCCATGTGGGCGGCGGGGATCTCCTGAACGCCCTCAAGGCGCAGGCCGGGCAGGCCGGGATCGCCGACAGGACGGCGTTCCTCGGCCCCAAGGCGCAGCCCGACATCGTCGCCCTGCTGCGCGAGGCCGATCTCTTCGTCCTGCCCTCCAAGGAGGCCCGGTCCGGCGACCGGGACGGCCTGCCGAACGTTCTCATGGAAGCGGCCAGCCAGAAGCTCCCCATCCTGGCCACCGATTTCGCCGGCATTCCCGAATTCATCCGCGACGGCCGGGAGGGCCGCCTCGTGCCGCCGGGGGATTGGGAAGCGCTGTCCAACGCCCTCAATCTCCTGGCCCGCGACCCCGAGGAGCGCCGCCGGTTCGGCGAGGCCGCCTTCGAGCACGTGCGGCGGGACTTCTCCATGGAAGGCGGGATCGACGTTCTGGAGGGCCGCTTCAGGGCCTTGGTCGGGGCGGGCGTGCAGGAGCCCGAACCGGCGTGAGCGTCATGGGGCCCGTCGCGTTCTATGCTCCCCTGAAGAGCCCCCGCCACCCCTCCCCTTCGGGCGACCGCACCATGGCCCGCCTGCTCATGAAAGCCTTAAGGAAGGCAGGCTTCGCGCCGCACGTCGCCAGCGAATTGCGCACCCTCGACAGGGCCGGCGACCGGCAGGTGCAGGACGATCTCCAACGGCAATCCCTGGAGACCGCCTCGCGGTTGATCGATCAATACCGAAAGGAATCGCAGGCCCAGCGCCCGTGCCTCTGGTTCACCTATCACGTCTATTACAAGGCCCCGGACTGGATCGGCCCCCGGGTGGCCGACGCCCTGGGCATCCCCTATGCGGTCGCTGAGGGATCGCGGGCCGCCAAGCGCGCCGGGGGCCCGTGGTCGCTTGGACACGAGGGAGCGGAAGCGGCCCTCGACCGGGCCGATGCGATCTTCGTCATGACGGCCCATGACCGGGTGAGCCTGGAAGCCGCCAGGCCGCCC
>DATHAU010000202.1:0-4541 GCA_035296545.1 Microvirga sp. | reverse complement strand
GAAGCCGAGCAGGATCAGGAAGAACGGCTGGGTGTTGTAGACCGCGGTGGCGATGGAGATCGAGGCGTGGCCGTAGGACGAGAACAGCAGCACCCAGTTGAGCACGATGGCGCCGCCGCTCAGGAGGGCGAGGAGCAGGGTGCGGGTGGAGAAGGGCCAGGGCGTGAGCAGGCCCTTGGCCCAGCAATAGGCCAAAAGGCCCACGGCGCCGAACAGGCAGCGGAAGAACACCACGTTCCAGGTGCTCTGGCCGGATTCGACGACGAAATACCCGATGGTGCCCGACAGGGCCATCGCGGCGATCATTTCCAGCCGCCCCGACAGGTCCGACGATGGGTTCGATGATGGTTTCATGGCTGCGCCTCCAGACATGAGGGCAACTTTACCTTTGGGCGGAAAGCCCGTACCCTCACGTCTGAAAGCCCATTCGTCACCTTACCTTCGAAGCCATGGCAAACCTCGCGAAAAACCTTAGGATCAAAAACTCCGCCCTGGACGAGATCGACCAGGCCCTGATCGCGCTCCTGGCCGACAACGCCAGACTCGCGACGGCGGAGCTCGCCCGCAGCGTCGGCCTGTCGGCCCCGAGCGTGGCCGAGCGGCTGCGGCGGCTGGAGGAGGACGGGGTGGTGAGGGCCTATACGGTCGAACTCGACCCGAAGGCCCTCGGCTACACGCTCACGGCCATCGTGCGCGTCCGGCCCCTGCCGGGGCAGCTCCATACGGTGGAGCGCCTGCTGGTCGAAAGCCCCGAGGTGGTGGAATGCGACAAGGTGACGGGGGAGGACTGCTTCGTCGCCCGCTACCTGCTGCGCTCCATCGAGGAGCTCGACCCGATCCTGGAGCGCATCGCCCAGCGGGCCCAGACCAGCACCTCCATCGTCAAGGCCTCCCCGGTCAAGCGCCGGCTGCCGCCGGTGCCCTGAGGGGCCGGCCTATCGGGACTCACAATCCCGTAGCCCTCATCCTTCGAGACGCAGACCTCATCCTGAGGAGCCTGCGACAGCAGGCGTCTCGAAGGATGAGGGGGAGGGCGTGAAGCGCCAGACTCCGGCGTTCCCCTTCGCCCATCCTCTCGACATCCCCTCCGAACTCCTGTATAGGCGCGGCCTCAACTTACAACAGGACGCCGAAATCCAGCGGCTTGGCCAAGCAACCATTGGCCAAAGCGCGCAACGGCAGGAGCTAGACTATGAACCTCATCCAGCAGCTCGAGCAGGAGCAGATCGCCCGGCTCGCCAAGACCATTCCCGATTTCCAGCCCGGCGACACCGTCATCGTCAACGTGAAGGTGAAGGAAGGTGAGCGCAGCCGCGTGCAGGCCTATGAAGGCGTCTGCATCGCCCGGTCCGGCGGCGGCCTCCACGAGAGCTTCACGGTTCGCAAGATCTCCTACGGCGAGGGCGTCGAGCGCGTGTTCCCGCTCTACTCGCCCCTGGTGGATTCCATCAAGGTCGTGCGCCGCGGCGCCGTCCGCCGCGCCAAGCTCTACTACCTGCGCGACCGCCGCGGAAAGTCCGCCCGCATCGCCGAGCGCGCCGAGCGCCAGGGGAAGGCTCCGGCCGCGGCCGAGTAAGGCTTCCTCGTCCAGGTCTTCAAGGGTTCGAAAGCGCGGCGCAATCCGCGCTTTTTGCTTATGACGGCAAGCTTCGCCGACCGGAAGGCGTCAAAGAATCTTATTGCGCGCTTCCGCCGATCGGCTATGCGATGCTTTCAAAAGCCCTTGCGCCCGGAGCATCTTCTCCCGACGCGCAAGGGGCGCTAAACATCAAAGACATCGTTTCATCCTTGGAAGAGAACCATGGCCAATCCCCGCACCCTCTATGACAAGATCTGGGACGATCACGTCGTCGATCAGCAGGCTGACGGGACGTGCCTTCTCTACATCGACCGCCACCTCGTCCACGAGGTCACGAGCCCGCAGGCCTTCGAGGGACTGCGGCTGACCGGCCGCACGGTGCGCCAGCCCCATAAGACCCTTGCGGTGGTCGACCACAACGTGCCCACCACCGACCGCTCGGAAGGAATCGCCGATCCCGAGGCCGCCACGCAGGTGGCCACCCTTGCCCAGAACGCCAAGGATTTCGGCGTCGAGTACTTCAACGAGCTCGATGTCCGCCAGGGCATCGTGCACGTGATCGGTCCCGAGCAGGGCTTCACGCTTCCGGGCATGACCATCGTGTGCGGCGACAGCCACACCTCGACCCACGGGGCCTTCGGGGCGCTCGCCCACGGCATCGGCACCTCGGAGGTCGAGCACGTGCTCGCCACCCAGACCCTGATCCAGAAGAAGGCCCGGAACATGCGCGTGACCGTGGACGGGCAGTTGCCCGCCGGGGTCACCGCCAAGGACATCATTCTGGCGATCATCGGCGAGATCGGCACCGCGGGCGGCACCGGTCATGTGATGGAATATGCCGGGGAGGCGATCCGGTCGCTCTCCATGGAAGGCCGGATGACGGTCTGCAACATGGCGATCGAAGGCGGGGCGCGGGCGGGCATGATCGCCCCCGACGAGAAGACCTACGCCTACCTGAAGGACCGGCCCAAGGCCCCAAGGGGCGAGGCCTGGGACGCGGCCCTGCGCTACTGGGACGGCCTTCGCACCGACGAGGGCGCGTTCTTCGATACCGAGATCAGGCTCGACGCCGCCAACCTGCCGCCCATCGTCACCTGGGGCACCAGCCCTGAGGACGTGGTGTCGGTGGCGGGCGCGGTGCCGAACCCGGACGATATCCCGGACGAGAACAAGCGCCTCTCCAAGTGGCGGGCGCTGGAATACATGGGCCTCAAGCCGGGCCAGAAGATCACCGACATCACCCTCGACCGCGTGTTCATCGGCTCCTGCACCAACGGCCGCATCGAGGACCTGCGCGCGGTGGCCAAGGTGGTCGAAGGCAAGCGCGTGGCCGAGAGCGTCGACGCCATGATCGTACCCGGCTCCGGCATCGTGAAGATGCAGGCCGAGGCCGAGGGGCTCGACCGGATCTTCAAGGCGGCGGGCTTCGACTGGCGCGAGCCCGGCTGCTCCATGTGCCTGGCCATGAACGCGGACCGCCTCGCCCCCCACGAGCGCTGCGCCTCCACGTCGAACCGCAACTTCGAGGGCCGCCAGGGCTTCAAGGGCCGCACCCATCTGGTGTCGCCAGCCATGGCGGCGGCGGCGGCCATCGCCGGCCGCTTCGTGGACATCCGCACCTTCGGCTGACCTCGACCCCGGGAACGCGACAAGGGCGGCGACTCCGGCGGGTCGCCGCCCTCGTCATGAAAGCGGCTTCAGGCCTTAGTCCACATGGACGCGGCGGCATTCCTCGACCGGGCGGCGGACCACGACCCCGCTGGCGCGCACCCGCTCGCGGATCACCGTGCGGCACACCAGGCGCGTCCGGCCCGGACGCGCTGCCCGGCGCTCCCCGATGCGGCTGCGCGCCGAATGACGCCGCAGGCCGTGATCGCCGATGCCGATGCGCAGGTTCAAGCCTTGCGCCGTGGCCGCGCCGCCCGCGCCGAGGGCCATGAGTCCGGCCACCGCGGGAATTCCGAAAATCCTACGCATTGCTGCCTCATCTTGAGTTGCCTGTCGGGGGCTGTTAACGGCAGGGCTTGCGGGGCGTTTCCCGGCGGGCCTTGCGGGAGGGGTTGCGATGAACGATCAGGAGCGCGAACGCGAGGCCCGGGAGGCGCTGGAGCGCGTCCGGCGGGACACGGAGACCGTGGGCTCCTCGGCGCTGGCCCGCATGAGCCGGCGGGCGCAGGACCATTTCGGCGGCGGCGACGCTCCCGCCGGGCAGGACGGGGGCGTGGACCCGGTGGAGCTCTGGGGCCGCCGCATCGGCCGCGCCCTGTCGCTGGTGGGCGTGGTGGTGCTCACCCTCTGGCTCCTGGTTCAGCTGCGGATCCTGTGAGCCCATGAAGGACCATGCCGTGACCGATCCTGCCATGCCCGACTGGGCCGCCCTTCACGCGCCCTCGCTGGCCGATCTCGAAGCCCTGGCCCAGGAGGCCTATGAGCGCCTGCCGGAGGGCTTCCGGCAGCTCTGCGACGGGCTGGTGGTCCGGGTGGAGGATTTCCCCGACGACGAGACCATGGCCGAGATGGGCTGCGAGACGCCCTTCGACCTGCTCGGCCTCTTTCGCGGCATCGGCCTCGCGCAGGGCGGCGCGATGATGCAGACGGGCCAGTTCCCCAACATGGTGTGGCTCTACCGCCGCCCGCTCCTCGACTACTGGGCCGAGCACGAGGAGAGCTTGGGCAGCCTCGTCACCCATGTGCTGGTGCACGAGATCGGCCACCATTTCGGCCTCTCGGACGAGGACATGGAGGCCATCGAGGCGGCGGCCGGGGACGGGTAGCCGCCGCGACCATCATGGGCCTAGTGCTCGCCCCGGCCCTTTGATAAGAGGCTGCAACGGCGGCCCCTGCCCGCCCGAGATGGGAAGAGACCATGGACAAGTTCACCGTGCTGGAGAGCGTCGCGGCGCCGCTGCGGATCATCAACATCGACACCGATATGATCATCCCCAAGCAGTACCTGAAGACG